>NZ_JAKUFT010000060.1:0-31408 GCF_022663605.1 Bacillus cereus group sp. BfR-BA-01379 | reverse complement strand
TCAACCAGAGACTCGGTGAAATTATAGTACCTGTGAAGATGCAGGTTACCCGCGACAGGACGGAAAGACCCCGTGGAGCTTTACTGTAGCCTGATATTGAATTTTGGTACAGTTTGTACAGGATAGGCGGGAGCCATTGAAACCGGAGCGCTAGCTTCGGTGGAGGCGCTGGTGGGATACCGCCCTGACTGTATTGAAATTCTAACCTACGGGTCTTATCGACCCGGGAGACAGTGTCAGGTGGGCAGTTTGACTGGGGCGGTCGCCTCCTAAAGTGTAACGGAGGCGCCCAAAGGTTCCCTCAGAATGGTTGGAAATCATTCGTAGAGTGCAAAGGCATAAGGGAGCTTGACTGCGAGACCTACAAGTCGAGCAGGGACGAAAGTCGGGCTTAGTGATCCGGTGGTTCCGCATGGAAGGGCCATCGCTCAACGGATAAAAGCTACCCCGGGGATAACAGGCTTATCTCCCCCAAGAGTCCACATCGACGGGGAGGTTTGGCACCTCGATGTCGGCTCATCGCATCCTGGGGCTGTAGTCGGTCCCAAGGGTTGGGCTGTTCGCCCATTAAAGCGGTACGCGAGCTGGGTTCAGAACGTCGTGAGACAGTTCGGTCCCTATCCGTCGTGGGCGTAGGAAATTTGAGAGGAGCTGTCCTTAGTACGAGAGGACCGGGATGGACGCACCGCTGGTGTACCAGTTGTTCTGCCAAGGGCATAGCTGGGTAGCTATGTGCGGAAGGGATAAGTGCTGAAAGCATCTAAGCATGAAGCCCCCCTCAAGATGAGATTTCCCATAGCGTAAGCTAGTAAGATCCCTGAAAGATGATCAGGTTGATAGGTTCGAGGTGGAAGCATGGTGACATGTGGAGCTGACGAATACTAATAGATCGAGGACTTAACCATATAATATGTAGCAAATGTTATCTAGTTTTGAAGGAATATGCCTTCATAGTTTGGTGATGATGGCAGAGAGGTCACACCCGTTCCCATACCGAACACGGAAGTTAAGCTCTCTAGCGCCGATGGTAGTTGGGACCTTGTCCCTGTGAGAGTAGGACGTCGCCAAGCAACTAAACACGAGTCAAATGACTCGTGTTTTTTCGTGTTTTCTTTTATAATCCATAGTAATTAAAAAATGTGTTTAAATAATTATTATTTTGATTAAATACAGGGGAATGTGGCTAGGATAGTGAATAAGCAAAAGAGTTGCAAATTTTATTAATACGTATATAATTAAAGTCAAAGATAGTCAAAGTCAATAAAGGTGGCGGATAAATGAGAAATATATCTGATATCATTGAGCAATATCTAAAGCAAGTTATTGACTTAAGTAATAATAATGTGATTGAAATCAAAAGAAATGAGATTGCGGATCGATTCGAGTGCGTACCATCTCAAATCAATTATGTAATCAATACCCGTTTTACGATAGAAAGAGGATTTGTAGTAGAAAGTAAACGTGGTGGAGGAGGTTACATTCGCATTATAAAAGTCAAACTGCATGACGATATAGACATTATCGATCAAATGCTTCATATGATTGATCATAGCGTTGCGCAAGGGAATGCAGAGAGTATGATTATACGTTTAATAGAAGAGGGAATCATAACAAATCGTGAAGCTAAACTTATGTTAAGTGTACTAGATCGTTCTGTATTATCAATGGATGTTCCTTCTCGAGATGAACTTAGGGCTCGAATATTATGCGCAATGTTAAGAACACTGAAATATAAATAAATACAGCTTTTGTAAAAGAGTAATAACTAAGATATAAGGCAGTTAAATATTGTAGAGGTTTTGAAAAAAGAACACGCACTTTTATTTAAACGAATAAGGGAAAGTGAACAATCTAGTAATGTATGAAAAGTATTATGAGATAGATCGTTCCTGTTGTAAAGGTGGGGATAGTGATGACTTGTCAAAACTGTAATATAAGATCAGCAACTTTACATTATACAAAAGTAATCAACGAACAGAAGACGGAAGTTCATCTTTGTGAGCAATGTGCAGAACAAAGTGGCTATACGTCTTTCTTTCAATCGCCGCAGTCTAACTTTTCATTCCATGATTTATTTGCTGGTTTATTACATGGTGAATCAACAATGTTTGAAGAAGGACAAAACGGGCTTTCGAATACAAGTATATTAAGGTGTCCAGATTGTAAGATGACATATGAGCAATTTACAAAGGTGGGACGTTTTGGATGTGCTTCTTGTTACGATACATTTAAGGAACATTTAAAGCCATTATTAAAACGTCTTCACGGCGGACATACAGATCATTGTGGAAAAATTCCGGAACGTATAGAAGGAAATATTCACTTAAAGAAAGAATTAGATGAACTAAAACTCATTCTGAAACAATACGTACAGAAAGAGGAGTTTGAGAAAGCTGCTGAAGTAAGGGATAAAATTCGAGGTCTTGAAAATCAGCTTAGTGAGCATAGAGAGGGGGAATAGTTCTATGTCACTGGACAAAATCATGAATGAAGCGATTAGTCCATGGATGAAGGGGGATGGCCCTGATTCTGATATTGTTTTAAGTAGTCGAATACGTTTGGCTCGTAATTTTAAAAAATATCAATTCTCTACTATGCAAAACGAAGAAGAAGCTAAACAGATTCATGAATTATTTAAAAAGGAATTTATAAATAAAACGGTAGAACCCTTTGGAGAGTTTGAACTATTAAAAATGAATGAATTAACGCCTCTTCAAAGGAGAGTATTAGTTGAAAAGCATTTAATTAGTCCTAACCTTGCAGGAACAGAATATGGAGCATGTCTATTGTCAGGAAGCGAACATATTAGTGTTATGCTGAATGAAGAAGACCATATTAGGATTCAGTGCTTATTTTCAGGGTTGCAGTTATCAGAGGCCCTTCAAAGTGCCAATCAAATAGATAATTGGATAGAGGAAGAGGTTGAATATGCTTTTGATGAATCACTTGGATATATAACGAGCTGCCCTACTAACGTTGGTACAGGATTGAGGGCTTCCGTAATGATTCACTTACCGGGACTCGTTTTAACGAAAAGAATTAGCCGTATTATACAAGTAATTCAAAAATTAGGGTTAGTAGTAAGAGGAATATACGGTGAAGGTAGCGAAGCGTTAGGTAATATATTTCAAGTGTCAAATCAAATGACGCTAGGAAAATCTGAAGAAGATATTATTGCAGATTTAAAGAGTGTCATTCAACAAATCATACAGCAAGAGAAAATGGCTAGAGAATTAATTGTACAAAATTCAAGTATTGAGCTTGAAGATAAAGTTTATCGCTCTTATGGCATACTAGCAAACAGTCGGTTAATTCAATCTGCGGAAGCGGCCACTTGCTTATCAGATGTACGACTTGGTATTGATTTAGGATATATAAAAGGTGTATCGAGAAATATTTTGACTGAGCTAATGGTTCTTACACAACCAGGTATTTTACAACAATATGCAGGTGGACCTTTAGGACCAGAAGAAAGAGATTATCGAAGAGCAACCTTAATCCGTGAGCGATTACGTATTGAAAAAAACTAAGCGCAAGTAGGAGGCGATTTCTATGATGTTTGGAAGATTTACAGAAAGAGCACAGAAAGTATTAGCTTTATCTCAAGAGGAAGCAATTCGTATTGGGCATAATAATATTGGAACAGAACATATTTTACTTGGGCTTGTACGTGAAGGTGAAGGAATTGCAGCAAAAGCGTTAATTGCTCTTGGATTAAGTCCAGAGAAAGTTCAAAAAGAGGTAGAAGCATTAATTGGACGCGGAACAGAAGCTTCTCAAACTGTACATTATACACCGCGTGCTAAAAAAGTTATTGAGTTGTCAATGGATGAAGCTCGTAAATTAGGTCATTCTTACGTCGGAACAGAACATATCTTACTTGGTTTAATCCGTGAAGGTGAAGGTGTAGCAGCACGTGTTTTAAATAACTTAGGTGTTAGCCTAAATAAGGCAAGGCAACAAGTATTGCAACTTCTTGGAAGTAATGAAGCAAGTTCAGGTCACCAAGGTGGTTCTTCAACAAATGCAAATACACCGACACTGGACAGCTTAGCACGTGATTTAACAGTTGTTGCACGTGAAAATCGTCTAGATCCTGTTATCGGGCGTGGTAAAGAAATTCAACGTGTAATTGAAGTTTTAAGCCGTAGAACAAAAAATAACCCTGTATTAATTGGAGAGCCTGGTGTAGGTAAAACGGCAATTGCAGAAGGATTAGCACAACAAATTGTAAATAATGAAGTTCCTGAAACATTAAGAGATAAGCGTGTTATGACACTAGATATGGGTACAGTTGTAGCTGGAACGAAATATCGTGGTGAATTTGAAGATCGTTTAAAGAAAGTTATGGATGAAATCCGTCAAGCTGGCAACATTATTCTATTTATTGATGAACTTCATACATTAATTGGTGCAGGTGGAGCAGAAGGTGCTATTGATGCATCGAACATTTTAAAACCATCTTTAGCACGCGGAGAGTTACAATGTATTGGGGCGACAACTTTAGATGAATATCGTAAATATATTGAAAAAGACGCGGCTTTAGAGAGACGCTTCCAACCAATTCACGTTGATGAGCCAAGTTTAGACGAATCAACTCAAATCTTGAAAGGTTTACGTGATCGTTATGAGGCACATCACCGTGTATCTATTACAGATGATGCAATTGATGCAGCTGTAAAGCTTTCAGACCGTTATATTACAGATCGTTTCTTACCAGATAAGGCAATTGACTTAATTGATGAAGCTGCTTCAAAGGTTCGCTTACGTTCTTATACAACACCACCAAATCTAAAAGAGCTTGAAGTGAAGCTTGAGGAAATTAGAAAAGAAAAAGATGCAGCTGTGCAAAGTCAAGAATTTGAAAAAGCTGCTTCCTTACGTGATATGGAACAACGCTTACGTGAGAAGTTAGAAGATACGAAGCGTCAATGGAAAGAGCAACAAGGAAAAGAAAACTCAGAAGTGACAGTAGAAGATATTGCAAATGTCGTTTCTACGTGGACTCGTATACCGGTTTCTAAACTTGCACAAACAGAGACTGATAAATTATTAAACTTAGAATCCATCCTTCACGATCGTGTTATTGGTCAAGATGAAGCGGTAGTAGCTGTAGCAAAGGCTGTTCGTCGTGCTAGAGCGGGATTGAAAGATCCAAAACGTCCGATTGGTTCATTTATTTTCTTAGGACCAACAGGTGTAGGTAAAACAGAGCTAGCAAGAGCATTGGCAGAATCTATGTTCGGTGATGAGGATGCAATGATTCGCATCGATATGTCTGAGTACATGGAGAAGCATTCTACTTCTCGTTTAGTTGGATCTCCTCCAGGATATGTTGGATATGAAGAAGGTGGACAATTAACAGAAAAGGTTCGCCGTAAGCCATATTCAGTTGTCCTATTAGATGAAGTAGAGAAAGCTCACCCTGATGTGTTTAACATTTTACTACAAGTATTAGAAGATGGTCGCTTAACGGATTCTAAAGGGCGTACAGTTGATTTCCGTAATACAATTGTTATTATGACATCTAACGTTGGTGCAGACGCGTTAAAACGTAATAAACATCTTGGATTTAACGTACAAGATGAGAGCCGCGATTATTCAGATATGAAAGGTAAGGTAATGGATGAACTGAAAAAAGCATTTCGTCCAGAATTCTTAAACCGTATTGATGAAATTATCGTGTTCCATATGCTTGAGAAAAAACATATTCAAGAGATTGTAACACTTATGGTAAATCAGTTAGTGAATCGCTTAAAAGAGCAAGAGATTGAATTGCATTTAACAGAAGGAGCTATTTCAGCCATTGCTGATAAAGGATTTGACCGCGAATACGGTGCTCGTCCGCTTCGTAGAGCAATTCAGAAACATGTAGAAGATAGACTGTCGGAAGAACTTTTAAAAGGTGCTATTGAGAAAGGTCAAAAAGTTATCTTTGATGTTGAAGGGGAAACATTTGTCATTCATAGTGCTGAAAAGGTAAAATAAGTATAGACAAACTAAGAGGGCTACGAGATAGCCCTCTTTCTTGTACGAGAAGGATAAACTGTTTATAGATGAAAGTGAAGTGAAATATAAAACGATATGGCTAAAAAGAAAACAAAATTCACATGTCAAGAGTGTGGTTATCAGTCACCAAAATATATGGGGAAATGCCCTGGTTGTGGTCAATGGAATACACTTGTTGAAGAGATGGAACCGGTTGTATCATCAAGACGCCTTAATTATGCCAATGCAATTCAATCGGAAGTAACAAAACCAAGACGCCTAACAGAAGTAGAAACAAAATCTGAGGCACGTATTGAAACGAAATTCCAAGAGTTTAACCGTGTACTTGGTGGTGGGATTGTAGATGGATCCTTAGTACTTATTGGTGGAGACCCTGGTATTGGAAAATCAACATTGCTATTACAGATTTCATCGCAATTAGCAGATTCTTCATATGATGTACTATATATATCCGGTGAAGAATCGGCAAAACAGATTAAACTTCGTGCAGATCGTTTGCATGTAAATGGTAGTAATCTATTTGTTGTATCAGAGACGGACTTGCAGCGAATTGCAGCACACATTGAAGAGATGAATCCAGCTTTTGTTGTTATTGACTCCATTCAAACGATACATTTACCTGAGGTAACGTCAGCGCCGGGAAGTGTGGCACAAGTACGTGAATGTACAGCAGAATTAATGAAACTTGCAAAAACGAAAGGAATCCCTATTTTTATCGTCGGACATGTAACAAAAGAGGGGGCAATTGCAGGACCTCGTATGTTAGAACATATGGTCGATGCAGTTCTTTACTTTGAAGGAGATCGTCATCATACATACCGTATTTTGCGAGCTGTGAAGAATCGTTTTGGTTCCACGAATGAAATGGGCATTTTTGAAATGAAAGAGCTTGGTCTTGCGGAAGTCTTAAACCCCTCTGAAATTTTTCTTGAGGAAAGACCTGTTGGAGTCGCAGGATCAACAGTAGTTGCCTCAATGGAAGGAACAAGACCGGTTTTAGTAGAAATACAAGCATTAATCTCCCCTACTAGTTTTGGAAACCCTCGAAGAATGGCGACGGGAATTGATCATAACCGTGTATCGCTTATTATGGCAGTGTTAGAAAAAAGAACAGGTTTATTATTGCAAAATCAAGATGCATATTTGAAAGTGGCAGGTGGTTTGAAATTAGATGAACCAGCAATTGATTTAGCTGTGGCTTTAAGTATCGCCTCAAGTTTTAGAGATAAATCTACGGCACCAACCGATGCAGTAATAGGAGAAGTAGGATTAACTGGAGAAATAAGAAGAGTATCGAGAATTGAACAACGTGTACAAGAAGCAGCTAAATTAGGATTTCAACGTGCTATTATTCCTAGAAAAAATTTGGGAGGATGGACAATTCCGGATGGGATTGAGGTAGTAGGTGTATCTAATTTAGGGGAAGCGCTTCGTTTGACATTAGGAGGCTAGGCTATGGAAGAAAACAAGCAACGTGTCAAAAGTATGATTAATATTTTACAACTCGTGGCCCCAGGAACACCACTGCGCGAAGGGATAGATAATGTGCTTCGCGCACAAACAGGGGGACTAATTGTTCTTGGATATAACGAACAAATTAAAAGTATTGTAGATGGAGGCTTTCATATTAATTGCGCATTCTCTCCTGCTAGTTTATACGAATTAGCAAAAATGGATGGGGCACTTATTTTAAATGAAACTGGAAGTAAAATTTTAATTGCAAATGCACAGTTAGTTCCAGAGGCATCTATCGATTCTATTGAAACAGGTATGCGCCATCGGACGGCAGAGCGTGTAGCAAAGCAGACAGGTAGTCTCGTTGTGGCTATTTCACAAAGGCGTAACGTAATTACACTATATCAAGGGAATTTACGTTATACACTAAAGGATATAGGTGTTATTTTAACAAAGGCAAACCAAGCTATTCAGACGTTAGAAAAATATAAGGCTGTATGGAATGATGGTATTACCAATTTGGGCATTCTAGAATTTGAAGAAGTCGTTACAATGTCCGAGGTGGTTCATGTGCTACATAGTGTTGAAATGGTACTGCGTATTAAAAATGAAATATTGAGCTATATTCATGAGCTAGGAACAGAAGGTAGGTTAATTCGTTTACAACTTACAGAACTACTAGCTGATTTAGAGGCAGAGGCAGCGTTATTAATTAAAGATTATTACCAAGAAAAAACACAAGACCATCATCAAATTTTGAAAAAGTTACAAGATCTTGCGAACACACAACTTCTAGAGGATAGCGATTTAGTTAAATTACTTGGATACCCAGGACAAACGAGTTTAGAAGAAAGTGTGACGCCGAGAGGATACCGAATCACAAGCAAAATTTCGCGCGTTCCGCCACTTATCATTGAAAATTTAATTAATCGGTTTAAGACTTTGCAAGGTGTTTGTCGAGCAACTATTAATGAATTGGATGATGTGGAAGGAATTGGAGAAGTCAGGGCGAAGAAAATACGAGAAGGCCTAAAAAGAATCCAAGAGCATCTCTATATGAGTAGACACAATTAAGAATATTACATTGATTCCATAATATAACGACACTAGAACACTTTTGGTATATGATATGATATATTGGTAAATAAAACTATTTATAAAAAAACACGTCCGCTTTTGCATTCGGCGTTTTGATTAGCGAAACAATGGTTAATAATGAGTAGGAGGTGGTTGGATGTTAAAACGGATTGTACAGCTCTTCTTTCTAGTAATTGGGGGAGCGTTAGGGATTTACTTAATCCCAAAAGTTATTAATGTATTAGACATCGGTGCCGTTCCTTTATTGGAAGGATCGTATGCTCGTGCAATTATTGGTGCAATTATTTTATTTTTAACAACATTTTGGCTTGTAGATTATATTGTTCAACTTATTAAGCATATTGAAGAGGCCCTTGTAAAGGCGCCTGTAGCGGATGTTTTATTTGGTACATTAGGTTTAATCTCTGGGCTTATTGTTGCGTATTTAATTTTAATACCAATTCGTGAATTTACAATTCCAGTTATTAGTACAGTGTTGCAAGTGTTCTTTACTCTTTTACTTGGATACTTAGGATTCCAAGTAGGGTTTAAAAAGAGGAATGAATTGCTAGGATTATTTACACTATCACAACGTGGGAAGAAGAAAAATAATAATAGTGATAATGAAGAAACTGAAGCAGAGGTAGAAGAATCTACAACTCATTGGAAAATTCTCGATACGAGTGTAATTATCGACGGACGTATTGCTGATATTTGCCAAACAAAGTTTTTAGAAGGAACAATTGTGATTCCACAATTCGTGTTAGAAGAACTTCAGCACATTGCCGATTCTTCGGATGCTTTAAAACGTAATCGTGGTCGCAGAGGATTAGATATTTTAAATCGTATTCAAAAAGAGATGCCGATTCCGGTAGAAATTTATGAAGGCGATTTCGATGATATTCAAGAAGTGGATAGCAAGCTTGTAAAGTTGGCGAAAATCACTGGCGGAACAGTAGTAACGAATGATTTCAACTTAAATAAAGTTTCTGAACTACAAGGGGTAACGGTGTTAAACATTAACGATTTAGCTAATGCAATTAAACCTGTTGTACTCCCGGGAGAAGAACTAAGTGTTTATGTTGTAAAAGACGGAAAAGAACAAAATCAAGGTGTTGCATATTTAGATGACGGCACGATGATCGTAGTAGAAGATGGTAGAGAATATGTAGGTTCACAACTCGATGTGCTTGTTACGAGTGTGTTGCAAACATCGGCTGGTCGTATGATTTTCGCCAAACGTAAATTATTAGAAAAAGCATTATAAGTAGAGGATTATTAATATGTATACATTAATTATTCCAGCAGCTGGTCAAGGGAAGCGGATGGGTGCTGGCAAAAATAAGTTGTTCTTACTTATTAATGAAGTACCGATTATTGTGCATACGTTACGTGCTTTTGAAAAGGATAAAGCGTGCAAAAGTATTATTATGGCAATTAATGAAGAAGAGCGCTCGTATTTTGAAGAGCTAATGCAGAAGTATCCGATTGAAAAGCCAGTACAATTTATTCAGGGCGGAGCTGAAAGACAAGATAGTGTGTATAATGCGATTCAGCATACTAGTGATGTTGAGTATGTCCTTGTACATGACGGTGCGCGTCCATTCGTAACGAATAAAGTGATTCAAGAGGTATTAACTGCAGCAGAAAAATATGGGGCGTCCATTTGTGCGGTGCCAGTGAAAGATACTGTTAAGAAGGTAGAGCAGGGTGTTGTTGTCGAAACGGTAGAAAGATCTCAGCTTAAAGCTGTACAAACACCGCAAGGGTTCTCTGTTTCTCTTTTGTTAGAAGCTCATAGAAGTGCGAAACAGAGTTGTTTCCTTGGTACAGATGATGCAAGTCTTGTAGAACGTATCGGGAAGCAAGTAGGTGTAGTAGAGGGAAGTTACTATAATATTAAAGTGACGACTCCAGAAGACTTACTAATTGCTGAAAGTTTCCTTCACGTTCAAAAGAAATGACAGTGATGATTATAGCGAAGAAAAGCTCGGCAACAGCCGGGCTTTTCTTTATAAGGATAGCAATATAATATAGAATCATAAAGCTATGTAGTTTAGCTTGAGGAGGATGTAAAAAATGTTTCGAATTGGACAAGGTTTTGATGTACATGAATTCGCGGAAGGTAGACCGTTAATTATTGGTGGAATTACAATTCCTCATGAGAAAGGATTAATTGGTCATTCAGACGCAGACGTATTGTTACATACGATTGCGGACGCATGTTTAGGCGCAATTGCAGCAGGGGATATTGGAAAGCATTTCCCTGATACAGATCCCGCCTTTAAAGATGCTGATTCAGCTGTATTACTGCAAAAGGTTTGGGAATTTGTATGTGAACAAGGTTACGAGTTAGGGAATCTAGATTGTACAATTATTGCTCAAAAGCCAAAGATGGCACCACATATTGAAAGTATGCGTAAACGCATTAGTGAGCTATTAGAAACGTCTATTGATAATATCAATGTAAAGGCAACAACAACAGAAAAATTAGGGTTTACAGGTAGAGAAGAAGGAATTGCTTCTCAAGCAGTTGTTTTATTACAGAAAAAATAAGGGTTTTTAATTCGTAAGATGGATAATCACATTTGTTTGGTGTACAATTATAGAATGTGTTGACATTAAGAATGGAAGGTGTACCAATTATGGAAAAGCAAGTGAGAGTGCGCTATGCGCCAAGTCCAACAGGACACTTACATATCGGAAATGCGCGTACGGCATTATTTAATTATTTATTTGCTCGTCATCAAGATGGTAAGTTTATTATTCGTATTGAAGATACTGATGTAAAACGTAATGTTGCTGGTGGAGAAGAAAGCCAATTAAAATACTTGAAATGGCTCGGTATGGACTGGGATGAAGGTGTTGATGTTGGTGGTGAATTTGGACCATATCGTCAAACAGAGCGTTTAGATATTTATAAAAAATTATATGAAGATTTACTAGAGCGTGGTTTAGCTTACAAATGTTATATGACAGAAGAAGAGCTAGAAGCAGAACGTGAAGGACAAATCTCTCGTGGTGAAACACCTCGTTACGCAGGTAACCACCGTGATTTAACTGAAGCACAAGAGAAAGAATTTGAAGCTGAGGGACGTATTCCAAGTATTCGTTTCCGTGTACCAGCTGACCGTGATTACACATTTAAAGATATCGTAAAAGATGAAGTTGCATTCCATTCAAATGATTTCGGTGATTTCGTTATCGTGAAAAAAGATGGAATTCCAACTTATAACTTTGCGGTAGCAGTAGATGATCACTTAATGGAAATTACACACGTACTTCGTGGTGATGATCATATTTCAAATACGCCAAAACAAATGATGATTTATGAAGCTTTCGGTTGGGATATCCCGCAATTTGGTCATATGACTTTAATTGTAAATGAAAGCCGTAAAAAATTAAGTAAGCGTGATGAATCTATTATTCAATTTATTGAGCAATATAAAGAGCTTGGATATCTTCCAGAAGCAATCTTTAACTTTATTGCATTACTAGGTTGGTCGCCAGTAGGAGAAGAAGAAATCTTCTCTCAAGAAGAGTTTATCAAAATGTTCGATGCAGCTCGTTTATCAAAATCACCTGCATTATTTGATTCTCAAAAATTAAAATGGATGAACAACCAATATATGAAAAAGCAAGACTTAGATACAGTGGTAGAATTAAGCTTACCGCATCTAGTGAAAGCTGGACGTATAGGTGAAACTTTAAGTGAACAAGAGCAAGCTTGGATTCATGATGTAATTGCGTTATATCATGAACAAATGAGTTTTGGAGCTGAAATTGTAGAGCTTTCTGAAATGTTCTTCAAAGATCATGTTGATCATGAAGAAGAAGGACAAGAAGTATTAAAAGGTGAACAAGTACCAGAAGTACTTCGTGCATTTGCTGGCCAAGTAGAAGCACTAGAAGCGATGGAACCAGCAGCAATTAAGGCGGCTATTAAAGCAGTTCAAAAGGAAACAGGCCATAAAGGTAAAAATTTATTTATGCCAATCCGTGTTGCAACTACTGGTCAAACACATGGTCCAGAGCTTCCTAATGCTATTGCACTTCTTGGAAAAGAAAAAGTTTTAAATCGTCTTCAAAAAGTAATTGGTTAACATTTTCTAGGTTTAGAAATATAATAAGTATACTTAAAACCTAATAAGGAAAAGCGACGAGAAGGAGAAGTAGAAAATCAGGCTTTTTACAGAGAGAACCACCTTTAGGCTGGAAGTGGTTTATAAGCGGATTTTTGAAATGCCCCTTCGAGTCTTCTGCTGAACAGCAAATTATTTTGCGAAACGTCTTAGGGCGTAAAGTAAGCAGAAGCGGTGTACACCGTTATCAGAGATGAGTTTGAGGCTTTTTTTAGCCTAAACAGAGTGGAACCGCGCTTATAAGGCGTCTCTGTCAATATGACAGAGGCGTCTTTTTTTATACCGTAAAACTGGGTATGAGTATAAGTTTTATCTACGTGTATAAAGATTTAGGGAGATAAGTAGGGAGTTAGTTCACTCGAAAAAGCAGCCCATAAAGGGGAGGGAACGTCGATGTTTAAGAGGCTTCGGGAAGATATTGAAGTCGTTTTTGAACAGGATCCAGCGGCAAGAAGTTATTTCGAAGTCATTTTGACTTACTCTGGATTACATGCAGTTTGGGCCCATCGAATTGCACATGCTTTTTATAAAAAGAATTTCTTCTTTATTGCACGTTGGATCTCACAAGTTAGTCGTTTCTTTACTGGTATCGAGATTCATCCAGGAGCAACAATTGGTCGTCGTTTTTTCATAGACCATGGAATGGGGGTTGTAATTGGAGAAACGTGCGAAATTGGCGATAATGTAACGATCTATCAAGGAGTTACATTAGGTGGTACGGGTAAAGAAAAGGGAAAGAGGCACCCTACAATTCAGGATAATGTATTAATTGCAACAGGTGCTAAAGTACTAGGTTCTATTACAGTTGGAGAGAATTCTAAAATTGGAGCAGGGTCTGTCGTATTAAAAGAAGTCCCTGCGCATTCTACAGTTGTAGGTATACCTGGCCGAGTCGTTATTCAAAATGGAGTAAAGATCGGTCAAGAATTAAATCATTCTGACCTTCCAGATCCAATTTTTGATAAATTAAAGGTTATGGAAGTAGAACTTGATAAATTGAAAAAACAACTTGAAGTAAAGGTAGAAAGGAAGGATAAAAATGACTATTCACATTTATAATACGTTAACGCGTCAAAAGGAAGAGTTTACTCCATTAGAAGAAAATAAGGTAAAGATGTATGTGTGTGGACCTACAGTTTATAACTATATTCACATCGGGAATGCAAGACCACCTATGGTATTTGATACGGTACGCCGTTATTTAGAATATAAAGGGTATGATGTGCAGTATGTATCCAACTTTACTGACGTAGATGATAAGCTAATTAAAGCAGCAAATGAATTAGGTGAAGATGTGCCGACAATTGCTGATCGTTTCGTTGAAGCGTACTTTGAGGATGTAACGGCACTAGGTTGCAAACACGCAACAGTACATCCGCGTGTAACGGAAAATATGGATATCATTATTGAATTTATTCAAGAACTTGTGAATAAAGGATATGCATATGAATCAGAAGGTGATGTGTACTTTAGAACGAAGGAATTCGAAGGGTACGGTAAATTATCGCATCAACCAATAGCAGACTTACGTCACGGTGCGCGTATTGAAGTAGGAGAAAAGAAACAAGACCCTCTTGATTTTGCTTTATGGAAAGCTGCGAAAGAAGGAGAAATCTTCTGGGAAAGCCCTTGGGGGGAAGGTCGTCCAGGCTGGCATATTGAATGCTCGGCAATGGCGCGTAAATACTTAGGAGATACAATCGATATTCATGCTGGTGGCCAAGACTTAGCATTTCCTCATCATGAGAATGAAATTGCGCAGTCTGAGGCGTTAACTGGAAAAACATTTGCACGTTATTGGATGCACAATGGATATATTAATATTAATAATGAGAAGATGTCTAAGTCACTGGGGAACTTCATTTTAGTTCACGATATCATTAAGCAATATGATCCACAGTTAATCAGATTCTTTATGCTATCGGTGCATTACCGTCACCCAATTAATTTCAGTGAAGAGTTATTACAAAGTACAAATAACGGACTGGAAAGAATTAAAACGGCTTACGGTAACTTAAAACACCGTATGGAAAGCAGTACCGATTTAACAGACCATAATGAAAATTGGTTAGCGGAACTGGAAAAATTCCAGACTGCATTTGAAGAAGCAATGAATGATGACTTCAACACTGCTAATGCAATCACTGAGTTATATAATGTAGCAAATCATGCGAATCAATATTTACTGGAAGAACATACGTCTAAAGTGGTAATTGAAGCATACGTAAAACAACTTGAAACATTATTTGATATTTTAGGGTTAGAATTAGCGCAAGACGAGTTGCTTGATGAAGAAATTGAGGCACTTATTCAAAAACGTATTGAAGCTCGTAAAAATCGTGATTTTGCATTGTCAGATCAAATTCGCGATGATTTAAAAGACCGTAATATTATTTTAGAAGATACCGCTCAAGGTACAAGATGGAAAAGAGGATAAGAATGATTGATGCAAAGCAATTAAACAGCTTAGCGTTAGCATACATGGGTGATGCGGTATATGAACAATATATCCGCTATCACCTACTTCAAAAAGGGAAAGTTCGTCCTAACCAATTACATCGATTAGGGACAAGCTTTGTTTCGGCAAAAGCACAGGCGAAAGTTGTTTATCATTTATTAGAGACAGCATTTTTAACTGAGGAAGAAGAAGCAGTACTAAGAAGAGGGCGTAATGCAAATTCAGGTACTGTTCCGAAAAACACGGATGTACAAACATATCGACATAGCACAGCTTTTGAAGCGCTAATTGGCTATCATCACTTATTAAATAATCGCGAAAGATTAGAAGAAATTGTATATAAGGCAATTGCTGTTTTAGAAGAAAAGGAAGGGGGCACATCATCATGAGTAGTGAATATATTATCGGACGTAACCCTGTAATTGAAGCGTTACGATCAGGAAGAGATATTAATAAAATTTGGATCGCAGAAGGTGCTGCCAAAGGACAAGTACAAATTGTACTAGCACTAGCGAAAGAAAATAAGGTTATTTTACAACATGCACCAAAGAAGAAGTTAGATCAATTAGTTGAGGGGAACCATCAAGGTGTAATTGCTCAAGTGGCTGCGTATCAATATGCTGAGCTAGAAGATCTATTTAAAGTAGCAGAGAAGCGTAATGAAGATCCGTTCTTCTTAATTTTAGATGAAATTGAAGACCCGCATAACCTAGGTTCTATTATGCGTACTGCGGATGCAACAGGAGCTCATGGAATTATTATTCCGAAAAGAAGAGCTGTGGGACTTACAGCATCAGTTGCGAAAGCATCGACTGGAGCAATTGAATATATTCCTGTCGCACGTGTAACGAATTTATCTCGTACAATCGATGAATTAAAAGAACGTGGACTTTGGATTGCTGGTACAGATGCAAAAGGGAAAACGGATTACCGTAATTTAGATGGTAAAATGCCAATTGGATTAGTAATTGGAAGTGAAGGAAAAGGTATGAGTCGTATTATTGGTGAAAAATGTGATTTCCTAATTACTTTACCGATGGTGGGTAAAGTTACATCCTTAAATGCTTCAGTAGCCGCAAGTTTGTTAATGTATGAGGTATATCGTAAGCGTCACGAAATTGGTAAATAAAAAATGAACGATATTTTAATCGTTGACGGTTACAACATTATCGGAGCTTGGGGAGACTTGAAGAAACTACGGGATGTAGATTTGCAATCATCAAGGGATGCACTGATTGATAAGATGGCGGATTACCAAGGATACACTGGTACAAAGGTAATGATAGTCTTTGATGCTTATACGGTACAAGGCATTGAAAAAAAGATGAAACAATCGCGTGTGGAAGTCATATTCACGAGAAAGAATCAAACTGCAGATGAAAAGATAGAGCAACTAGCGATAGAGCTTAGAAATATAAATACGCAAATATATGTTGCGACTTCTGATTATACGGAACAATGGGTTATATTTGCGCAAGGTGCTCTTCGGAAATCTGCACGTGAATTAGAGTTGGAAGTACAAGCGATGGAGCAACAAGTAAGAAGGCGTACGCAAGACACAAAAGAAAAGCAACCCGCCATGCGAAAGATATTTAGTAAAGATATTACAGAAAAATTAGAAAAATTAAGAAGAGGAGAGCGTTGAAGCATTGACGCTCTTTATCTTTTTACTGTATAATATTGCTAAATAAATAGCGGTCGGAGGGATCAAGGTGGAAGCAGGCTTCGTAAGTGTAGGCGACGTTACATTTCGTGATTTAGAGGATGAGGCAATCGTTGAATTAGTTCGAAAAGGTAATACTGACGCTCTAGAATATTTGATTCACAAATATAAGAACTTTGTTCGCGCGAAATCAAGATCTTATTTCTTAGTGGGTGCCGATCGAGAAGATATTGTTCAAGAAGGTATGATTGGATTGTTTAAAGCGATTCGTGATTATAAAGAGGACAAGCTGTCTTCATTCAAAGCATTTGCTGAACTGTGTATCACTCGACAAATTATTACCGCTATTAAAACAGCAACAAGGCAAAAACATATTCCGTTAAATTCATATGTGTCTTTAGATAAGCCGATTTATGATGAAGAATCTGATCGGACATTATTAGATGTTATTTCGGAAGCGAAGGTAACGGATCCTGAAGAAATGATTATAAGTCAGGAAGAATATACAGACATAGAATCTAAAATATCTGAATTATTAAGCGATTTAGAAAGAAAAGTTCTTTCTTTATATCTAGATGGTCGTTCTTATCAAGAGATTTCGGAACAGTTAAATAGACATGTGAAATCTATTGATAACGCTTTACAGAGGGTGAAGCGGAAATTGGAACGATATATGGAAATGAGAGAGAGTACCACTTTAAATTCATAACAAATACTACAGGTGTAAAAAATCACCTGTTTTCTTTTTGTAGAGAGTACAAAAGGCATGTCATTGACATTGTCTTTTGTTGTATGATACATTTTTAGGGACATAATGTTACAAGGTTGGTGTAACTAATGAGGAAAAAAGTTGTACTCTCATGTGAAGAGTGTAAAAATCGAAACTACTCTACGATGAAAGATACGAGCTCAGTAGAGCGACTTGAAATAAAGAAGTTTTGTAAAACATGCAATCAGCATACAGTTCACAAGGAAACAAAATAAATAATTGAAATAATACACTGGAGGTCCCGTAGATGCGTTTAACGAACTTTTTCGGCGATGTAGGTCGCGAAATGAAAAAAGTAAGTTGGCCTAAAAAAGATGAATTACTCCGTTCAACAGCGACTGTTATCGCTACAGTTGTCTTCTTTGCGATTTTCTTCGCAGTGGTTGATATGGGCATTTCTTCTTTAATTCGGTTAATTCTTGGTTAATTCTTGAATAAGAAGCACTTATCCATGATATAATGTTATTTATAAGAACTGTGTAAAAGCCCGGTGAACGGGTTTTTTCATTTGCGCAAAAAAATGTACGTCAGGGAGGGAAGGACGCTCGTCCTAAATGAATGGAAAAAAGTTGGTATGTTGTCCATACTTATTCTGGATATGAAAATAAAGTAAAAGCAAACCTAGAGAAACGTGTAGAATCAATGGGTATGCAAGATAAAATTTTCCGTGTTGTTGTCCCGGAAGAAGTAGAAGTAGAAATGAAAAACGGTAAAGAAAAATTAATGAAAAGAAAAGTGTTCCCAGGTTATGTATTAGTAGAATTAATCATGACTGATGACTCTTGGTATGTTGTACGTAACACGCCAGGTGTAACTGGGTTCGTTGGTTCTTCTGGTTCTGGATCTAAACCATCACCTCTATTAGAAGAGGAAGTTGTTACCATTATGAAGCATATGGGAATGGACAACGAAGTGGTTGATTTCGACTTTGAACTTCATGAAACAGTGCGTGTAAATGAGGGACCATTCGCAGATTATACAGGTGCTATTGAAGAAATTGATGTGGAGAAGAAAAAGGTTAGCGTGCTTGTGGACATGTTCGGTCGCGAGACTCCAGTTGAACTTGACTTCCATCAAATTGAAAAATTATAAAATGAAACTTGAAATGAATTGTAAAAAGTGATAATATCTTTTAAGTCAGTACGTCTTCGTTATCGGAGACGTTTTTTGAAAGATTTTATCCTTACAGATAAAATATGACGTGGGAGGGCAAATCACTGTCCAATTGACCACATCACGGACTTAAGGAGGTGTGTCTCGTGGCTAAAAAGGTAATTAAAATGGTAAAGCTTCAAATTCCTGCAGGTAAAGCTAACCCAGCTCCACCAGTTGGTCCAGCATTAGGACAAGCAGGTGTTAACATCATGGGCTTCTGTAAAGAGTTTAACGCTCGTACAGCTGATCAAGCTGGTCTTATCATCCCTGTTGAAATTACGGTATTTGAGGACCGTTCATTCACTTTCATTACTAAAACTCCTCCTGCTGCTGTTCTTCTTAAGAAAGTAGCTGGTATTGAGTCTGGTTCTGGTGAACCAAACCGTAATAAAGTGGCAACTGTTAAGCGTGATAAAGTACGCGAAATCGCTGAAACTAAAATGCCTGACCTAAACGCTGCTAGCGTAGAAGCTGCAATGCGTATGGTTGAAGGTACTGCACGCAGTATGGGCATCGTTATCGAAGACTAATTCGATTTGTTTTTTTAAAAAGGTTGCGGGTCTGGAATTCCAATTCGCAACCTTTATTATCGTAAATGATTATCGTTTTTAAATAAATGGATGGCGCGCATCCTCAGGTTATACCTGAAAATAAGCGTAAACGTGGGAGGTTATTCCGCTAAAACCACATTCGAGGAGGAAATAAAAATGGCTAAAAGAGGTAAAAAGTACGTAGAAGCTGCAAAGCTTGTTGATCGTGCAACTGCTTACTCTGCAACAGAAGCAGTAGAATTAGTAAAGAAAACAAACACAGCTAAATTTGATGCGACTGTAGAAGTTGCATTCCGTTTAGGTGTTGACCCTAAGAAAGCTGACCAACAAATCCGTGGTGCAGTTGTTCTTCCACACGGTACTGGTAAAGTGCAACGTGTATTAGTATTCGCTAAAGGCGAAAAAGCTAAAGAAGCTGAAGCTGCTGGAGCTGACTTCGTAGGCGATGCTGATTACATCGGTAAAATCCAACAAGGTTGGTTCGATTTCGATGTAGTAGTAGCAACTCCTGACATGATGGGTGAAGTTGGTAAACTTGGTCGTGTATTAGGACCTAAAGGTTTAATGCCAAACCCTAAAACTGGAACAGTTACTTTCGATGTAACTAAAGCTGTTAACGAAATCAAAGCTGGTAAAGTTGAATACCGCGTTGATAAAGCTGGTAACATCCACGTTCCAATCGGTAAAGTATCTTTCGAAGATGCTAAATTAGTAGAAAACTTCAGCACAATCGCTGACACTTTACAAAAAGTTAAGCCAGCTGCTGCAAAAGGTACTTACATGAAGAACGTAACAGTTGCTTCTACAATGGGACCTGGCGTACGTGTAGACGTTTCTACATTAGCGTAAATTTTGGAAGTTGACTTCATAAAGAAGTTTTTATATAATCATTTATGTTGTGAATTTAATTAGTGTACCGTAGACAGTAGGTGTCAATAGACTTAATTTCCTACCTAGGTGTTAATATACGAAACGGAATTTTTTTCTGTGACTATATGCCTCCATGTCTACAAGTTGGGCATGGAGGTTTTTAGTGCACTTTCGGTACATCTTCTATATAATCTACAGGAGGTGTAATAACATGAGCAAAGTAATCGAAACTAAACAACAAGTTGTAACTGAAATCGCGGACAAACTTCGCGAAAGTAAATCTACAATCGTTGTTGACTACCGTGGTTTAACAGTTTCTGAAGTAACAGAATTACGTAAAAACTTACGTGAGGCTGGCGTTGAGTTCAAAGTTTACAAAAACTCTTTAACTCGTCGTGCTGCAGAATCTGCTGAAATGGCTGAGTTAAACGAATTCTTAACAGGACCAAACGCAATCGCGTTCAGTAACGAGGATGTAGTTGCTCCTGCGAAAGTATTAAACGACTTCGCTACAAAACACGAAGCTTTAGAAATTAAAGCTGGTGTAATCGAAGGTAAACTTGTAACACTTGATGAGGTTAAAGCTATCGCTACTCTTCCATCACGTGAAGGCTTACTTTCTATGCTTCTTAGCGTTCTTCAAGCTCCAATCCGTAACCTTGCACTTGCTACTAAAGCAGTTGCAGAACAAAAGGAAGAGCAAGGCGCTTAATTTCTTAAAAGATAATTACTTGTTATCTATAAAACAATACAAACCTATTTAAGGGAGGATATTTACAATGACTAAAGAACAAATCATTGAAGCAGTTAAATCTATGACTGTATTAGAACTTAACGACTTAGTAAAAGCTATCGAGGAAGAATTCGGCGTAACTGCTGCTGCTCCTGTAGCTGTAGCTGGTGGCGCTGGTGAAGCTGCTGCTGAAAAAACTGAATTTGACGTAGTACTTGCAAGTGCTGGCGCTCAAAAAATCAAAGTTATCAAAGCTGTACGTGAAATCACTGGTCTTGGCTTAAAAGAAGCTAAAGAATTAGTTGACAACACTCCAAAAGCAATCAAAGAAGGCGTTTCTAAAGAGGAAGCTGAAGAAATGAAAGCTAAACTTGAAGAAGTTGGCGCTGCTGTAGAAGTTAAGTAATTAACTTTTGATGCTTTAAAAAAAGCTCGCTCTCATGCGAGCTTTTTTTTTAACTGTAAAGAAAAGAGGTGGCCATATGGCAGACCATTATTTTTCTAACGACCCTTCTAGTAAAAGTGATCGTAAGCGATGGGAATTTGCACTTCGTGGATCTCAATTTACTTTCTTATCTGACCGTGGGGTGTTCTCGAAAAACGAAGTGGACTTTGGTTCTCGTCTTTTAATTGAAGCGTTTCAAGTGCCAGATATTAAAGGTGATATATTAGACGTAGGTTGTGGATATGGACCAATTGGTTTATCGTTGGCGAAAGAGTTTCAAGACCGTAAAGTTCACATGGTGGATGTGAATGAAAGGGCGCTTGAGCTTGCGAAAGAAAATGCCGCTAACAATAGGATTGGAAATGTACACATTTTTCAAAGTAGCGTCTATGAAAATGTAGATGGTATGTATGCTGCTATTCTATCTAATCCTCCAATTCGTGCAGGTAAAGACATCGTGCATGAGATTTTAGAGAAGGCTGTAGAGTATTTAGTTCCAGGTGGAGAGTTGTGGATTGTTATTCAAAAGAAGCAAGGTGCACCATCTGCACTGAAGAAACTAGAGGAAGTATTCTCTGAAGTCGAAGTTGTAGAAAAGAAAAAAGGATATTATATCATAAAATCAAAAAAACGTTGACGGTTATTTTTGGCTATGTTAACATTATACAATGCCAATATATGATTTTCTGCGTTGAGAAAGATGTATATTTTTGTTTCTCTTGGAAAAGATAGTAAAATCAGCAGATTATGAAACAGAATGATGGTTTTCTTATAGAAGCCATTTTTCTTTTTTGAGCAGGTAGAAAGACTCAACGTATTTATCTTTAAGAGAAAAAGACTACGCTAATAGCAGTAGTTGTATTTATTTGTGATTTTGCGCAAATTTTTTTGTGCATTTATAATACTCATGATTTGAGGGGTGAAGCAGTTGACAGGTCAACTAGTTCAATACGGACGCCACCGCCAACGAAGAAGTTATGCCCGTATTAGTGAAGTATTAGAGTTACCAAATCTTATCGAAATTCAAACCTCTTCTTATCAGTGGTTTCTTGATGAGGGTTTGCGAGAAATGTTCCAAGACATTTCTCCGATTGAAGACTTTACGGGAAATCTATCGCTTGAATTTATCGACTACAGCTTAGGTGAACCTAAATACTCTGTAGACGAATGCAAAGAGCGTGATGTGACGTATGCAGCACCACTTCGTGTAAAAGTGCGTCTAATCAACAAGGAAACTGGTGAAGTAAAAGAACAAGATGTGTTCATGGGAGATTTCCCACTCATGACAGAGACTGGAACATTCGTAATTAACGGTGCAGAACGTGTTATCGTTTCCCAGTTAGTTCGCTCTCCAAGCGTATACTATAGTGGCAAAGTGGATAAAAACGGAAAACGTGGTTTTACTGCTACTGTAATTCCAAACCGCGGAGCTTGGTTAGAGTATGAGACAGATGCTAAGGATGTTGTATATGTGCGTATTGACCGTACGCGTAAACTTCCTGTAACTGTTTTGTTACGCGCATTAGGGTTTGGCTCTGATCAAGAAATCACCGAGCTTTTAGGTGATAACGAATACTTAAGCAACACATTAGAAAAAGACAACACAGATAGCACAGAAAAAGCATTGCTTGAAATTTATGAGCGTCTACGTCCTGGTGAACCACCAACAGTAGAAAATGCTAAGAGCTTACTTGTGTCTCGTTTCTTCGATCCAAAGCGCTACGATTTAGCAAATGTAGGTCGCTATAAGATCAACAAGAAGTTACACATTAAAAACAGATTGTTTAACCAACGCTTAGCTGAAACATTAGTGGATCCAGAAACTGGTGAAATTTTAGCGGCAGAAGGAACAATCTTAGATCGTCGTACACTTGATCGCATTTTACCTTACTTAGAGAAAAACATTGGATTCAAAACAGCGAAACCAATGGGTGGAGTGGTAGAAGGCGATGTTGAGCTGCAATCTATTAAGATTTATGCTCCTGAGTCAGAAGGCGAACGCGTAATTAATGTAATTGGTAATGCGAATATTACTCGTGATGTAAAACACATTACACCAGGTGATATCCTTGCTTCTATCAGTTACTTCTTCAACCTACTATACAAAGTAGGGGATACAGATGATATCGACCATTTAGGAAACCGTCGTCTGCGTTCAGTTGGAGAACTATTACAAAATCAATTCCGTATCGGTCTTTCTCGTATGGAGCGTGTTGTTCGTGAGAGAATGTCGATTCAGGATACAAATGCAATTACACCACAGGCGCTAATTAATATTCGTCCTGTTATTGCATCTATTAAAGAGTTCTTCGGAAGTTCTCAGTTATCTCAGTTCATGGACCAAACAAACCCATTAGCAGAGTTAACTCACAAACGAAGACTATCTGCATTAGGACCCGGTGGTTTAACGCGTGAGCGCGCAGGCTTTGAAGTGCGTGACGTTCACTACTCTCACTATGGTCGTATGTGTCCGATTGAAACACCAGAGGGACCAAACATCGGTTTGATTAACTCATTATCATCGTTCGCGAAAGTAAATGAGTTTGGTTTCATTGAAACACCATACCGTCGTGTTGATCCAGAAACTGGTCTTGTAACAGGGCAGGTTGATTACTTAACTGCAGATGAAGAAGATAATTATGTTGTAGCCCAAGCGAATATGAAATTATCTGAAGAAGGAGAATTCCTTAGTGAAGATATCGTAGCTCGTTTCCGTGGTGAAAACATTGTCACAAATAAAGAACGCATCGACTACATGGATGTATCTCCAAAACAAGTAGTGTCGGCAGCGACAGCTTGTATTCCGTTCTTAGAAAACGATGACTCTAACCGCGCACTTATGGGAGCGAACATGCAACGTCAGGCGGTTCCGTTAATGAATCCGGAATCTCCGATTGTAGGTACAGGTATGGAGTACGTATCAGCAAAAGACTCAGGTGCTGCAGTAATCTGTAAACACCCTGGTGTTGTTGAACGCGTAGAAGCACGTGAAGTTTGGGTACGTCGCTTTGTAGAAGTTGACGGTCAAACGGTAAAAGGCGACTTAGATCGCTACAAAATGCAAAAATTCATTCGTTCTAACCAAGGAACTTGCTACAACCAACGCCCAATCGTAAGTGTTGGAAATGAAGTTGTAAAAGGTGAAATCCTTGCGGATGGTCCTTCTATGGAATTAGGTGAACTAGCACTTGGACGTAACGTGCTTGTTGGCTTCATGACTTGGGACGGTTATAACTACGAGGATGCGATCATTATGAGTGAGCGCCTTGTAAAAGATGATGTGTACACTTCTATTCATATTGAAGAATATGAGTCAGAAGCTCGTGATACGAAGCTTGGACCAGAAGAAATTACACGTGACATTCCAAACGTTGGGGAAGATGCATTACGCAACCTTGACGAGCGCGGTATCATTCGCGTTGGTGCGGAAGTAAAAGATGGAGATTTACTTGTTGGTAAAGTAACACCTAAAGGTGTAACAGAATTAACAGCTGAAGAACGTCTATTACATGCTATCTTTGGAGAAAAAGCACGTGAAGTACGTGATACATCACTACGTGTACCACACGGTGGTGGCGGTATTATCTTAGACGTAAAAGTATTCAACCGTGAAGATGGCGATGAATTGCCACCAGGCGTGAATCAACTTGTACGTGCATATATCGTTCAAAAACGTAAAATTTCTGAAGGTGACAAGATGGCCGGACGTCACGGTAACAAAGGTGTTATCTCTCGTATTTTACCAGAAGAAGATATGCCTTACTTACCAGACGGTACGCCAATCGATATCATGTTAAACCCATTAGGGGTACCATCTCGTATGAATATCGGTCAGGTATTAGAGCTTCATCTTGGTATGGCAGCAAGATACCTTGGCATTCACATTGCAACACCAGTATTCGATGGTGCTCGTGAGGAAGATGTTTGGGGCACGATTGAAGAAGCTGGTATGGCAAATGACGCGAAAACAATCTTGTATGACGGACGTACTGGTGAACCATTCGATAACCGCGTATCTGTTGGTGTCATGTATATGATCAAACTTGCGCACATGGTTGACGATAAACTTCATGCTCGTTCTACTGGACCATACTCACTTGTAACGCAGCAGCCTCTTGGAGGTAAAGCTCAGTTCGGTGGACAGCGTTTCGGTGAGATGGAGGTTTGGGCACTTGAAGCTTATGGTGCTGCTTATACTCTTCAAGAAATCTTAACAGTGAAGTCTGATGATGTTGTTGGACGTGTTAAGACGTATGAAGCAATTGTTAAAGGCGAAAATGTTCCAGAACCAGGCGTTCCTGAATCATTCAAAGTATTGATTAAAGAGCTGCAAAGTTTAGGTATGGACGTTAAAATGATGTCTAGCGACGATAAAGAAATTGAAATGCGTGATACAGAAGATGACGATGATCATCAATCAGCAGATAAATTGAATGTCGAAGTTGAGACAACTAAGGAATAATTGGGATAACCTGTAGACTAAAAGGGAGGTAGGCCCCTTGATAGATGTAAATAACTTTGAATATATGAAGATTGGACTTGCTTCACCTGACAAGATTCGTTCTTGGTCATACGGTGAAGTTAAGAAACCAGAAACAATTAACTATCGTACGTTAAAGCCTGAAAAAGATGGCTTGTTCTGTGAGCGTATTTTCGGACCACAAAAGGACTGGGAATGTCATTGCGGAAAATACAAACGTGTACGTTATAAAGGTGTAGTTTGTGATCGATGTGGCGTTGAAGTAACGCGTGCAAAAGTTCGTCGTGAACGTATGGGTCATATCGAATTAGCTGCTCCTGTATCTCATATTTGGTATTTCAAAGGTATCCCGAGCCGCATGGGACTTGTCTTAGACATGTCCCCTCGCGCGCTTGAAGAAGTAATTTATTTCGCTTCTTATGTTGTAACAGAAAGTGGAGATACACCACTTGATAAGAAGCAATTACTTTCTGAAAAAGAATACCGTGCATATCGTGATCGATATGGTAGCACATTCCAAGCTGCTATGGGTGCAGAAGCGATTAAAAAGCTACTACAAGACATCGATTTAGATAAAGAAGTAGACTTCTTAAAAGAAGAATTAAAAACAGCACAAGGACAACGCCGTACTCGTGCTATTAAACGTCTAGAAGTATTAGAAGCATTCCGTAACTCTGGAAATCACCCATCTTGGATGATCCTAGATGTTCTTCCAGTTATCCCACCAGAACTACGCCCAATGGTACAGTTGGATGGTGGACGTTTTGCTACTTCTGACTTAAACGACTTATACCGTCGTGTAATTAACCGTAACAATCGTTTAAAACGTCTATTGGACTTAGGTGCACCAAGCATTATCGTTCAAAACGAAAAACGTATGTTACAAGAAGCTGTAGACGCATTAATCGATAATGGTCGCCGTGGCCGTCCAGTTACTGGACCGGGTAACCGTCCATTAAAATCACTATCTCACATGCTTAAAGGTAAACAAGGACGTTTCCGTCAAAACTTATTAGGTAAACGTGTTGACTACTCTGGCCGTTCTGTAATCGTTGTAGGACCGAACTTAAAGATGTACCAATGTGGATTACCGAAAGAAATGGCGCTTGAATTGTTTAAGCCTTTCGTTATGAAAGAGTTAGTTGGAAAAGGTTTAGCACACAACATTAAGAGTGCTAAACGTAAAATCGAGCGTGTACAACCTGAAGTTTGGGACGTTTTAGAATCTGTGATCAAAGAGCATCCAGTACTTCTAAACCGCGCACCAACACTTCACCGTCTTGGTATCCAGGCGTTTGAACCTACATTAGTAGAAGGTCGCGCAATTCGTCTTCACCCACTTGTATGTACTGCATACAACGCGGACTTTGACGGTGACCAAATGGCGGTTCACGTTCCGTTATCATCAGAGGCACAAGCAGAAGCTCGTATTCTTATGTTAGCGGCGCAAAACATCTTGAATCCAAAAGACGGAAAACCAGTTGTTACTCCATCTCAGGATATGGTATTAGGTAACTACTACTTAACTCTTGAGCGTGAAGGCGCAATCGGTGAAGGTATGGTCTTCAAAGATGCAAACGAAGCAATACTTGCATACCAAAATGGATATGTACATCTGCACACACGTGTCGCAGTTGCTGCAAGTTCAGTAAATAACGTAACATTTACTGAAGAGCAAAAAGGTAAGCTTCTATTAACAACAGTTGGTAAATTAATATTTAACGAAATCTTACCAGAGTCGTTCCCTTATATTAATGAACCGACAAACTCAAACCTTGAAAAAGAAACACCAGCGGAGTATTTCGTTGAAAAAGGTGCGAACATTAAAGAAATTATTGCTAGTCGCGAAGAAGTGGCGCCATTTAGCAAGAAGATCCTTGGTAACATCATTGCGGAAGTATTCAAACGTTTCCAAATCACGGAAACATCTCGTATGCTTGACCGCATGAAAAACTTAGGATTTAAGTACTCTACAAAAGCTGGTATTACAGTTGGGGTATCTGACATTCTTGTATTAGGCGAAAAAGATGAAATTCTCCATGAAGCACAAGCAAAAGTAGATAATGTAATTAAACAATTCCGTCGCGGTTTGATCACAGAAGAAGAACGTTACGATCGCGTTATCTCTATTTGGAGTAATGCAAAAGATGTTATCCAAGGAAAACTGATGAAATCCTTGAATAAACGCAATCCAATCTTCATGATGAGTGATTCCGGTGCCCGTGGTAACGCATCGAACTTTACTCAGCTTGCTGGTATGCGTGGTCTGATGGCCAATCCATCTGGTCGTATTATCGAACTTCCAATTAAATCAAGTTTCCGTGAAGGTTTAACAGTACTTGAGTACTTCATCTCTACGCATGGTGCGCGTAAAGGTCTTGCCGATACAGCACTTAAAACTGCCGATTCTGGTTACTTAACACGTCGTCTTGTAGACGTTGCACAAGATGTAATTGTCCGTGAAGATGATTGTGGAACAGATCGTGGTCTATTAATTGGTGCGATTAAAGAGGGTAATGAAGTAATTGAGTCATTATATGATCGTCTTGTTGGACGTTTTGCAAGAAAAACTGTAAAACATCCTGAAACAGGTGAAGTATTAGTTAGTGAAAACCAACTAATCACTGAAGATATCGCTCATATCGTTGAAAATTCGGGTGTTGAAACTGTAAACATTCGTTCAGCGTTCACGTGTAACACTCGCCACGGTGTATGTAAGAAGTGTTACGGTCGTAACTTAGCAACTGGTACAGACGTAGAAGTAGGAGAAGCGGTAGGTATTATCGCAGCTCAATCTATCGGTGAGCCAGGTACACAGTTAACGATGCGTACGTTCCATACAGGTGGGGTTGCCGGAGATGATATCACTCAAGGTTTACCTCGTATCCAAGAGATCTTCGAAGCTCGTAATCCGAAAGGTCAGGCAGTTATCAGTGAAATCGATGGTGTTATCGCAGCGATCAACGATGTTAAAGATCGCCAAGAAGTAGTTGTACAGGGTGAAGTTGAAGCTCGTACGTATGCTATTCCTTACGGTGCGCGTCTGAAAGTAACTCCAGGACAGCCAATTAGCCACGGTAAAGAGTTAACAGAAGGTTCTATTGATCCGAAAGAATTACTAAAAGTAACGGACATTACGGCGGTTCAAGAATACTTATTACGTGAAGTTCAAAAAGTATACCGTATGCAAGGGGTAGAAATTGGCGACAAACACGTAGAAGTAATGGTACGTCAAATGTTACGTAAAGTTCGTGTAAGTGATGCGGGTGAAACAGATGTATTACCAGGAACATTACTAGATATCCATCAGTTTACTGATGCGAATGCGAAGGTGTTACTGAAAGGTAAACAACCAGCAACAGCTAGACCTGTTCTACTTGGTATTACAAAAGCTTCGCTTGAAACTGATTCATTCTTATCTGCAGCATCGTTCCAAGAAACGACACGTGTCTTAACTGATGCAGCAATTAAGGGTAAACGCGATGAACTTCTAGGATTGAAAGAAAATGTTATTATCGGTAAACTTGTTCCTGCTGGAACAGGTATGAATCGTTATCGCAAAGTGGACCTTGTAAAAACAACTCAAGGTGACATGAATGTAGAAAACGATGAAGTTTATGTGGAACAGTAAAATTTTCCGTCGTAAATTTTGTATAAAAACAGCTAATCCTAGTTGACATTGTATGAAGCAAAATGTTACTATAATCAAGGTTGCTCCTGAACGATGCTTTGGAGGATATTTATATGTCTTATCAAAAAGTGTCAAATGCTGAAAATGTAGTCGTTGGTCATAAACGCACATTGGAGGCAATCAAAAATGGTATAGTTAAAGAAGTTGTTATTGCGGAAGATGCTGATATGCGGTTAACCCATATGATCATTCGTACTGCCTTGCAACATAACATACCCATAAACAAAGTTGAATCAGTTCGTAAGCTTGGAAAAGTTTCGGGGATTCAAGTGGGAGCTTCAGCAATAGGAATAATAAGTTAAAACTGTTTTTGTGAGGAGAGAGCATTTGCTCTCCCTTGCAAAAACTTTGTTTTCAACTAATAATGAACCACCTGGATATGTGGTCATACAAACATGCGAAGGGAGGATAATCAAATGCCTACTATTAACCAATTAGTGAGAAATGGTCGTACTGATAAAGTATGGAAGTCTAAATCACCTGCGTTAAACAAAGGTTTTAACTCTTTAAAGAAAAAATCAACTGATATCTCTGCACCTCAAAAACGTGGTGTATGTACTCGTGTTGGTACAATGACTCCGAAGAAACCGAACTCAGCGTTACGTAAATACGCTCGTGTACGTTTAACAAATGGTATTGAAGTTACAGCTTACATCCCAGGTATCGGTCATAACCTACAAGAGCATAGCGTAGTATTAATTCGCGGTGGTCGAGTAAAGGATTTACCAGGGGTACGTTACCACATCGTTCGTGGTGCGCTTGATACTGCTGGTGTTGACAAACGTATGCAAGGACGTTCTAAATATGGTACTAAGCGACCAAAACCTGCTAAAAAATAATAACTTTAAAATGAAAGGAGGAACTCAATATGCCTCGTAAAGGACCTGTTGCGAAACGTGACGTGTTACCAGATCCAATGTACAAATCTAAGCTAGTAACACGCCTTATCAACAAAATGATGGTTGACGGTAAAAAAGGTAAATCTCAAACAATTCTTTATAACGCTTTCGATATCGTTCGTGAACGTTCAGAGAAAGACCCTATGGAAGTATTCGAGCAAGCTCTTAAGAACATCATGCCTGTTCTTGAAGTACGTGCTCGTCGTGTTGGTGGTGCTAACTACCAAGTTCCAGTTGAGGTTCGTCCAGAACGCCGTACAACTTTAGGTCTTCGCTGGTTAGTAAACTATGCTCGTCTTCGTGGTGAAAAAACTATGGAAGAGCGTCTAGCTTACGAAATCTTAGATGCAGCTAACAACGCTGGTGCATCTGTTAAGAAACGTGAAGACACTCATAAAATGGCAGAAGCTAACAAAGCATTTGCTCATTACCGTTGGTAGGATTCAACGTAAAATAAATGTAAGCATAAACCGCTTTATTTGTCGCTTATGGAAGTGTGGAGAGGGAGAATGCCTCTCCCTTTCGTTGGGCGCTCGTTTTACATAATGAGGGTACTGGACATACTGACATGTGTAACAATATAAAGTGGCTTTTTTGCTACTTAAAATAAAAAAATCCAATCCATATATGGAAGGAGCAAGACACCAAATGACAAGAGAGTTCTCTTTAGAAAACACTCGTAATATTGGTATCATGGCTCACATCGATGCTGGTAAAACAACAGCAACTGAGCGTATTCTGTATTACACAGGACGTATTCATAAAATCGGTGAAACTCATGAAGGTGCATCTCAGATGGACTGGATGGAGCAAGAGCAAGAGCGTGGTATCACAATTACTTCTGCTGCAACTACAGCTCAATGGAAAGGTCACCGTGTAAACATCATTGACACTCCAGGACACGTAGACTTCACAGTAGAAGTAGAACGTTCTTTACGCGTACTTGATGGTGCGGTAGCAGTACTTGATGCACAATCTGGTGTAGAACCACAAACAGAAACTGTTTGGCGT
>NZ_JAKUFT010000059.1:0-31451 GCF_022663605.1 Bacillus cereus group sp. BfR-BA-01379 | reverse complement strand
AAGAATTATCAATTAGGGGATAAACTCGTTATATCCTTCGGAGTAACGACTAAATCTACACCACCAATCGCAACTGATGCGACCATTGAAAAAATACGTGATTAATTAACCAGCAACCCTAGGAACCCTTAATCCCATCCGTTGCCCTATCTTTTGAAAGTAACATTTTTTATAAAGCACTTCCGCAACAACTTACATATAATAAACCGAATAGTCGTTACAATACATTCACCTAAAGAGCGCCTCTCTCCCAAGGCGCTCTTTACGTTTGCAATAAGGGGGGTGTCTTAGTTTTCTATCGCCAAGATTCCCCTCATCGCTACATTAAAAAGAGAACCGATTTAATCGAATCCTCCTTCTTTCCAACACTCACTTAAAGGATCTAATATTTCATGACCATACAAAGATGGCTTGATTATATAAATAACACAAAAAGCCACCTAAAGGCTCCCCTTCAGGTGGTTTCTATTTTACGCTAACGCAGCTGCCTGCTCTTGTTGATCTACAGGAATGACAGCATCTGTTAATGCTTTTTCTAGTTCTGCTGTGTATTTCATTTGCTCTTCTTTGCTCCAGCCTAGTTTCGCAGCCATGTAGTTGATTACTGCTTCTTTCCACTCGTATACCCAGTGGATATTGAAGAATACAGCGCCTCTGCGGCGTACGAAGAAGTCAACTGGTTTCGCTGTCATTTCGTAATCCATTGCGTATACAAGTGGGATTAGAACGTCTAGCGGCATGTTGTATTCTTTCGCTTCGTCTTTATGTTTTTTCGCTAAGTCGAACAGTACGTCAACGTTAGAGCCGTAGAATTTCGCGAATTCTTCTGCTTGCGCTTTCGTTAAACCAGATTTCGTACCTTCGTCTGCTTTTTTCGCAACGAATGCTGGGAATCCTTGTGAACCACTTACATGTCCACCAGAGATTGGCATATGTTTCGTGTCGCTCTTCGCATATGCACTATGACCTTCTTTTTGTAATAGATTCGTTACGTAGTCTACTACCATTTCAGCCATTTTGCGGTATCCTGTTAATTTACCACCTGCGATTGTAATTAAACCAGATTCAGAAGTCCAAATTTCATCTTTACGAGAAATTTCAGATGCATTCTTACCTTCTTCATAAATTAGCGGACGTACACCAGCCCAGCTTGATTCTACATCTTTTTCTGTAATTTTTACACTTGGGAACATGTAGTTAATCGCATTAATGATGTATGTGCGATCTTCTGTTGTCATGTGCGGTACAGCTGCGTCTTTATCATAGAACGTATCTGTTGTACCTACGTATGTTTTTCCGCCGCGAGGAATCGCGAACACCATACGTTTATCTGGTGTATCGAAGTAAATCGCTTGACCTAATGGGAAACGTTTTTGGTCAATTACTAAGTGAACACCTTTTGATAACTGAAGTACTTTCCCTTTTTTCGAGTTATCTTTTTCACGAAGTGTATCTACCCAAGGACCAGCTGCGTTTACAATTTTCTTACCGTACACTTCATATACTTCACCGTCTAGTAAATCGATTACACGTACACCACATACTTTTCCATCTTTATATAAGAAACCGTCTACTTTTGCGTAGTTAACAGCTTTTGCACCGTGTTCAATTGCTTCTTTCATTACTTCAATTGTAAGACGCGCATCGTCTGTACGATATTCTACGTAGTAACCGCCGCCTTTTAATCCTTCTTTTTTTACAAGAGGCTCTTTGTTTAATGTTTCTTCACGGTTAAACATTTTTCTGCGCTCGCTTCGTTTTACGCCTGCTAAGAAGTCGTATACACGAAGACCAATTGATGTACTGAATGATCCGAACGTACCGCCTGTATGGAACGGAAGTAACATCCACTCTGGTGTTGTTACATGGGGACCGTTCTCATATACGATCGCACGCTCTTTCCCCACCTCTGCTACCATTTTCACTTCAAGTTGTTTTAAATAACGTAGACCACCGTGTACAAGCTTCGTTGAACGACTTGATGTACCTGCTGCAAAGTCCTGCATTTCAAACACAATTGTTGATAACCCGCGTGTTGCTCCATCTAATGCAATACCAGAACCAGTAATACCTCCACCAATTACGATCACATCTAACTCTTGTTTATTTACTCCGTTTAATACGTCTTTACGTTGTTTACTTGAAAATTTCATGGTAATTCCTCCCTTTGATAACGAAAAAAGAGACCACAAACTCCGCTATAGATTTCGCCTCTATAGCGCGTTGTGGTCTCTCCAAATCTCCTACCGAATTATTAACTTGTCACCATTATAACACTGTTTATGATTATTTGAAAGCTTTTGTTGCTTCAATTGCTTTTTTCCATCCAGCATATAGCTCTTCGCTTGTTTCCGCTTCCATCGTTGGTTCAAAGCGTTTGTCCATATGCCACTGTTCTTTAATTTCATCTTGGTTTTTCCAATATCCAACCGCAAGACCAGCTAAATACGCTGCGCCTAAAGCTGTCGTTTCGTTGATCACTGGACGCTCTACAGGAACATCTAAAATATCACTTTGGAACTTCATTAAGAAGTTATTTTTAACAGCTCCGCCATCTACGCGTAATGTGTTCAGTTCAATACCTGAATCTGCTTCCATTGCACATAATACATCTTTCGTTTGGTAAGCTAAAGATTCTAGTGTTGCACGAATGAAATGCTCTTTCGTCGTACCGCGCGTTACACCAAACATAGCGCCGCGTACTTCACTATCCCAGTACGGTGTACCTAAACCTACGAATGCTGGTACAACGTATACACCTTCAGTTGATGCAACGCGTGATGCGTACACTTCACTCTCACTTGCATCTTTAAACATGCGCATTCCGTCACGTAACCACTGAATTGCAGAACCAGCTACGAAAATACTTCCTTCTAATGCATAATTTACTTTACCATCTATTCCCCATGCAATTGTTGTTAATAGGCCATGCTCAGAAGCTACTGCTTTTTCACCTGTGTTCATTAACATGAAGCAACCAGTTCCGTAAGTGTTCTTCGCCATACCTTCACCGAAACAAGCTTGTCCAAATAATGCTGCTTGCTGGTCACCAGCTACACCTGCAATCGGTACATTTTGACCGAAGAAGTGATAGTCAATTGTTTCTCCGTAAATTTCAGATGATGGACGTACTTCTGGAAGCATGCTCTTTGGCACTGTTAACATATCTAGAAGCTCATCATCCCACTGTAAGTCGTGAATGTTAAACATTAATGTACGTGATGCATTTGAGTAATCTGTTACGTGCGCTTTACCGCCAGATAGTTTCCATACAAGCCACGTATCAATTGTTCCGAATAATAGATCGCCGTTTTCTGCTTTTTCTCTTGCACCTTCAACGTTATCTAAAATCCATTTTACTTTCGTACCAGAGAAGTATGCGTCAATTAAAAGACCTGTTTTTTCGCGAACCGTTTCGCTATAACCTTTTTCTTTTAACTCGTCACAAATTTCAACTGTTTGACGAGATTGCCATACGATTGCGTTGTAAATTGGTTTTCCAGTCGTTTTATCCCAAACAACCGCTGTTTCACGTTGATTCGTAATACCGATACCAGCGATTTGTTCTGGTTTTACATCTGCTTCGCTTAAGCAAGTTGCGATAACTGCTAAAATAGATCCCCAAATTTCTTGTGCGTTATGCTCTACCCAACCTGGCTTTGGAAAATGTTGTGTAAACTCTTTTTGAGCTGAATGAACAATTTCACCTTTTTTATTGAACAGAATTGCGCGTGAGCTAGTTGTCCCTTGGTCTAAAGAAAGAATATATTTTTTCATATCGGTTTCCCCCTATGCTACTTTTCTACTATTTGTATTGCTTTCACTTTTTTTACTTGTCATATAAGAGATTGCTAGTACAATCACAGTTGCAATAATCACATAAATAAGTGCTACATTTTGTTTTCCTTCAAATACAACTTGATGGAATAATCCTGCAAGTGATCCACCTAGAATTGGACCAACTACTGGAATCCATGCATACTTCCAGTTTGAACCGCCTTTTCCTGCAATCGGAAGGAAGAAGTGTGCGATACGCGGACCTAAATCACGAGCCGGGTTAATCGCGTATCCTGTTGTTCCACCTAATGATAAACCAATACTTACGATTAAGAAACCTACGATAAATGGATTTAAACCATCTGCAAATTTATTTGCTCCAATTGCTAATATACCAAATACTAAAACGAATGTTCCAATCATTTCACTCAAAAGGTTTGTAAATGTGTTCGGAATTGCTGGACCTGTTGCAAATACACCTAATTTTGTTCCTGGATCTTCTGTTTCTTTCCAGTGTGGTAAGTAATGTAAATATACAAGAACTGCCCCGATAATTGCCCCAATCATTTGTGCTGCGATATAACCTGGTACGTCACTCCATGGGAACGCTCCCTTAAATGCTAATCCTATCGTTAATGCTGGATTTAAATGTGCCCCACTAATTGATCCAACCGCATACGCTGCAACCGCTACCGCTAAGCCCCAGCCCATTGTAATGACAATCCAACCAGAATCTTTCGCAAACGACTTCTTTAAACTTACACCAGCACAAACGCCGCCACCAAGTAAGATTAACAACGCAGTCCCTATTAACTCTCCTAAAAATGCTGACATAGTATCCCTCCACAATCAATTTAAACGCTTCCAAATGTGATAGAGGTAAAATGAATGGCCATTCGTTTTTGTCAAAAGAAAAAGACCCACAGCTTTGCACGCTTCTATATAAATTTATATAGAAACAATGAAATGTGGATCTCTTCTTTTCTCCGTCACGTTTATTAACTTGTCTATAATGTTAACCTTTCGTGAAAGCGGTGTCAACAGAATTTTTTCACATTTTCGTCACTTTTTTTGGTAATGTTTCCATAGTTCGCGTTTTGATGTCGTAATTGCTGTCGCACCAGCATTTAAAGCTCTTTCAACATCTTCCACAGTACGAATGAAACCACCCGCTAAAATCGGGACACCAGTACGCTCTTTCACTTCAGCAATCACATCCGTTAGCGCACCCGGAAGCACCTCTATATAATCCGGCTTCGTCTTTTCTAGCAAATTACAGCTCTTTTCCATCGCGCTAGAATCAATTAAAAAGATGCGTTGAATGGAGACGACACCCTTTTGCTTCGCCTTCATAATCACGCTCGCCTTTGTCGAAAGTAACCCGTACGGTCTAAACTCTTGGCATAAATACTCCGTCGCATGCCCATCACTCTGCAAGCCATGAATTAAATCCACATGTAAAAATACCTTCTTACAATATTGCTTCGCAAGTGACACGACACTCTTCAATTGACCGACATGAATATCTAAAATAACGATATACTCATACGAACTATGTAATAGCTTTTCCAAATCTTTAATTTGCCTCACTGCCGGCAAAATCTTCTGTTCATGAAATTCCATTCTAAATGTCCCCTTCTTTATGTCATCCTATCCTTTATAGTACACAATTTGAGTAGAAAGAACAGCTAGTGCGGGGAATTATTTCCTCTATCTATATATTTTCTTCAACTTATCAGATCCCATACCACCTATGACCATTAATATGAGAGGTAAAAAATTCATTACATACGGCGCGTCCGCTACAATTGTAATGCTCGCTCCGGCAAACTTATTTAACATCCATACAACGATTTTGGTAAGAAACAAAAATACTCCTAGCATGAATAGACTATCGAAAAACACCTTCCATTTTGGATATGCTAACTGTTTACTATCTTCAATTACTTTTTGCGTCAACTCTTCATCACTCCTTAGCAGTTCATCAATCGTAATACCGAACAGATCGCTTAAATGAATAATAATTTCAATGCTCGGATAGTTCTTTCCCGTCTCCCATTTCGAAACAGACTGCCTACTTACATGAATTTTTTCAGCCAAATCATGTTGCGACCAATTTCGTTTTTCTCGTTCTTCTTTTAAACGTTCACTAAAAATCATACTGTGTTTATCACCTCTCTACGTCTATTATGGTCAAATAACTGACGAAGAGTAAAGCGAGTTGTCGTTGCGTAGGTGGTGCAACTTGTGCGTTACATCTAAAAATGAAGCTATGTGGTATGTCGATTTCATATATTTTTCTTCTATAATAATTTCCCGAACAATAATACAACGAACAGATACTAGTTAAGACTAGATTCAGCATAAAAAAATATGCCATCCTTTCTTATCATTCTCCAGAAGGAATAACGTAAAGTTTCATTTTTAAACATTTTCATCAAAAAGAAAAGAAGCTAGCAATAAATCGTTAACTTCTCAGCTGAAAATAAAATATTATCTTTCCTTATCTTCTAATATCTAGGTTGTGATTGAATATTTGTAAGATGAACATCAAACATATCAATGATTTCAAGAAATCTATCAGCTTCACGGAAAACATGGTCTGCTAATAATGGATGAATGATACTCTTTATTTTACATTGCTCAATTAAATCACGTGCTGTTTTCTTAAAATCCCGAAGAGATGTAACCGACACACGGTTTTGATCTAAAAATTGATCTAAAAGAGGAACCGTTTGAGATTGTGGCTTCATCGATTCTAAGTCAATTGCTTGATACATCAATTCATCAAAATCATTGCTAAAATTCCGTGCTGTATCTACAAGCTTTCTTTCCGATGGATCAAGAAGATGCCCAATAAATTTAGCGTGATCTGCCATAATCCTTAAAAAGAAAACATTTTCTTTAATAATAGCATCAGGAAGAGCATCTAATTTCCCTTCATTTAATTGTATTAAACGTTTTCTAAAATAATCAGCTTCCCTACTTGTATGGTCAACCAAAAGTGGAAAGTTATTTTGTCCTGGCAATTTACATGTGAGAATTAATCCTAAAATTTTTCGTTTAAATCCCCAAATATTAGTTGCGGCTTGTTGTACTTCTGCATTAAATCTTTTTATTTGCTCAGGATCTGTTTCATTTGTATAGGAATGCGCTATTTGTTCAATATGTTCAAACAATCGATAAAATTGATTCGCCTCTTCGATTAGTTGCGTATCCTCGCATCTAAACCCTAAGCGAAGAAAAAAAGAATGCTCCTTCATGATTCTAGACCAAAAACGAATTTCATTTAATGAACGCTCAACAAACATTACAGACGTAACACCCGTATCAGGATGTAATGATGTTTCATCCCTATGCATTGTTAATCCCCCCCAGTAAATATCACGCTAGTTCCATTCTTATGAGAAAAAAAATATATAAATACCATCAGTAAAGATTCATGCTGAATTTCGTATACATGCTCCCAAAAAGAAAAAAGGCTACCACCTAGATGTAAAGTTCTACTAGGTGGTAGCCTTTCAAAATTTCTATTAAAGCAATACCGAATCTTTATCACTATCCTGATTCCGCTTCTCTCGCTCTTCTTCTAAACGCTTCATATACACTTCGCCTTCTTTTTCGATAAACTCATTATCCATCTCTTGCTCTTTTTTCGAAGTATATAAAACCATGTAGCCACTTAATACGATCCCGACGATTACAAGATACACCCACCATGGTAAAGTTTCCACTGTACTTCATTCCTTTCCTTAGACAAGCCTTATTAGTTTCACTGTATGAGGAAAGAAGTGGATTTATGCTTAAATTTTATTGTGGATTCTTTGCGAAGAACGCTTGTACATATTCCATAAACTCTATTGGTTCCTGGCGAAACGGCGCGTGGTATCCTTTTTCAATGATATGGAACGTACTATTCGCAAATAGCTCATGATACAGTTCACCATTTTTCCAAGAAACACTCTTATCGTGACGTCCCCATATAATTAAAGTCGGCACCTTAATTTTGTCTGCTTCCATCGCGATGCGGCGCTCTCTCATTTTCGTAAGCTGATCATAATGCTCTTTATCATCCCGACTATTTTTCACTTCATTTTTATTATAATCCGTAATCTCTGTTACAGTTTGCAAGTCCGTTGATAATGGCGGCACTTCATAACTTTCTTTTTGCTGGAAAGACTCTATCCCTGTAGAATCCGCTAAAATGAGATGCGTTACTGCATCCGGATATAAATACGCTAAATTTAGAGACATCTCTCCGCCCATCGAATGACCAAGTACTGCAAATTGATCGTATCCAAGTTTTTTCATTAACTTATAATATAAATTCACTTGCGCAGGAAACGAATACTGAAAATCAACTGGCTTAGAAGAACGTCCAAACCCTAAAATATCAACCGCTATAATCGTGTGATCTCGTACAAGTTCCGGGTAAATATCACTAAATCCATCAGATGAACCACCAAACCCGTGAAGCATAAGTAAAGGCGGTTTCCCTACGCCAATTTGCTTAAAATAAATTGTCTGTCCATCAATCTGCGCCATACTCTCTTTCGTATGCAGCTTCATCATAACAGTATCTTTCACTTCTTCAACCTTCGCAATTGGCTTATCAACGAAGTTACATACGATTAACAAAACGAGCACAATACCGCTAACTAAATAAAACTTAAACCGTTTCAAAATTCCCGTCTCCTTTCTCTTGTTGCTATTTAAAGTTTTTACATTATTTGGTTGTTTTATGATTAATTTTAATTGTAACCATAATAGTTACAATTATACCAAAAAAATATTACTCACTGCCATTACTAACAGTTTCTTTGTAACCATTATAGTTACAAAGAAAAAGTAAGTCAATTATTTTATCCTATATAATAAAAAGAGCACTGAACAAATATCAGCACTCTTCCTCATCATTCTCGTTATTTACACACAGTTGTTCCGCTATTTCTTGTACCCGTTCCATCGTTATTCCTTCTCTAAATTCCACTGCTAGAGGATGGTCTGTCGGCTCTAGTTCAATATAAGGACGAATACCATCGGCTCTTGGGTGAACCATCGTTTTTAAACTTACTGTTTCCAACTCATATGGTAAATCCGTCGAAAGCCACCCAAACATCGGCTCTAACAGTTCTTGTTTATCCCAAAATTCATTCACCTTATCAAAATTCGCTTCACTTAATGAAACCCATACACCCCATATGAAATGTTCATCTGTACCAATGATAGGAATTTCAATACTCCCGCGCATAAAGAAGTGTTCTCCATCCATCACGCATAAATCATCGTTCATTTCAAATCTATCTTCTCGCTCTTCAGGTTCAGCATCATAATAATAAAAAGGAGCTGCTGATCCATAGCTCGTTGGAATTTCTTCATGATATGTATCGCAGCATCTACAAGTATACCCACTTATTTTCGTCATTCTATTCCTCCATCAGTTTTACATTCATTTTAGCAAAATACTTACTAAGCGAAAACAAAAAAAGCAAGCAGTTCCAGCGATCAGCTAAAACTACTTGCTCTCCTACCTATTATCTCTATTGTTACTCTTTAATAAATTCCTTCGTGCTTCTTACTGTATCAATTGGACGAACTAATTTTTCAATTTCTTCACGTTTTGGCTCTAGGAATGGAGGTAATGATAATTTTTCGCCAAGTGTTTCGTATGGCTCATCTCCCATAAATCCTGGGCCATCTGTTGCAAATTCAAATAAAATTTGCGGTGCTACTCTTGCGTATAATGACTCGAAGAAGTGACGATCTACATATCCAGATGACGGAAGGCCAACGCTACCGATTCTCTCAATCCATTCTTCTAATACAGCACGATTTTCTACGCGGAATGCAGCATGGTGCACTGTACCAAAACCTTGTCTTGCTTCTGAAAGAACCGTATTATGTTCTACAATGACAGAAGCACCGTTTCCGCCTTCGTTTACTTCAAATAAATAGAATTCTCCTTCTTGCGCAATCTCTTTAAATAATAGAACTTTTTCTAACACTTCTTTGAAGAAACTAAAGTTTGCGATGCGGATAAATACAGGTCCTAAGCCAGTAATTGCATATTCTAATGGAACTGGACCGTTTTGCCACGGTGTACCTGATTCTATCCCGTTATCTAATTCATCTGAGATTAATTGATAATGTTGATCGTCAAAATCAACGAAAGAAAGAGTTTTCTTACCAAATTGCTCTTTAATTCCTGTATGCTCCACTTCAAGACGGTCAAAACGGTTCACCCAATACGCTAATGCTGCATCAGTTGGAACGCGGAATGAAGTTTTTGAAATTTCATTTGTACCGTGTACTCCTTTAGGAATACCTGGGAAGTCAAAGAATGTCATATCTGTTCCTGCACTACCTTTATCATCTGCAAAGAATAAATGGTACGTTTGGATATCGTCTTGGTTTACTGTTTTTTTAACTAAACGCATTCCTAAAACGTGAGTGAAAAACTCATAGTTCTTTTCTGCACTACTTGTAATTGCTGTAACGTGGTGAATTCCTTTTAATTGGTTCATTTTATATTCCCCCAGTGGTTTTAAATTTTATTTTCTCTTCTATTATTTCTCTTCAATAGGTGCTAATTTCGCTTCAATTTCTGCTCGCTTTTCTTCTAAGAACGGCGGTAAATCAAGTTTTTCTCCTAAATGCTCTACATCTCCATCAACTGTAAATCCTGGTCCATCTGTCGCAATTTCAAATAGGATTCCGTTTGATTCGCGGAAGTATAAGCTTTTAAAGTAGAAACGGTCAATAATGCCTGAAGAATGGAAACCTTTTTGTATCACCTGTTCTTCCCAATAAGCTAGCTCTGCATCGTTTTTTACACGAATTGCTAAATGATGAATGCTACCACGGCCCGGCTTTTCAGTAGGACCATCCAAATATTTCACAACGATTTCTCCGAAGGCTTCTCCTTTAATAGACTGGAAAATCGCTTCTTCGTCACTTCGGCTAACTTCTGTATAACCAAATATATCTGTTAATGTACTCGCCAGTTTATCAAGTCTACGCACTGTCATTTCCACTGAACCCATTCCTTGAATTTGATGTTGTGCAGGAACTTCTGATTTCTCCCACGTTTCCCAGTGCTCCACTTTTTCTCCGTTTGAAACGAGTAGTACGAGGCGAAGACCTTCCGCATCCTCAAATTGCAAAGCAGGACGATTTGCATATGTTGTTATTTCAGTATGTTTTACACCAAACTTCTCAAATCGTTCTTTCCAGTAATGTAAACTTTCCTCTGACGGAACGAGTAATCCGATTCGCGTAATTGCATTCGTACCACGGTACGTTTTTCCTACTAAAGGCATTTCAAAAAATGATAGTTCTGTACCTGGACTTCCTGTTTTATCTCCGTAAAATAAGTGATACATGGACGGATCATCTTGGTTTACTGTCATTTTCACACGGCGTAAACCAAGTACATTTTTATAAAAATGGTTATTCTCACTCGCATTTTTTGTAACCATTGAAATGTGATGATGCCCTTTAATTTCATACATTGATAATTCCTCCGTTTCATTTTACTAGTCAAGTGATAATTAAAAAATAATATACTTCTTAGCTTTTCAATTTATTCTCATTATGTTTTTGTAAATTCATCTTAGTTTTTACTGAATAAGTTAATTCGTTTTTTTTAATCGAAAGCAAGTGGGTGTATGTTTTTCATATGACTCAATCGCTTTCGTTACTATCACTTTACAACTCAAGTGATTAAAAAGCAAGTGATTTATCTCAAATTCGAGATATTTTTTATAAAGTCTTATGTACTTCCTATAAAAACAGCTGTGCAGAAATAATATAGTTGTTTAAAAATCCTTATTCCACGAACGGAGCAGGTTCGTGGAATCTATGGTAATTAGGTTTGGCTGGGAATTTTGTCGATGATATTAAAAAAGACACCGAAGTGTCTTTTTTTTTTTCAAATTAAGCATACCGATAAATTAAAATTTAATGACTTAACATTATGCTTATCTTAGGAGCGAGGTATTTTATCGGTGAGTGTATACAAACCATGTAATGCTTGCTGTTAATAATGTTGACGAAATCAAAGCTGTAAGAATACTATATGTTTGCCAAATAAGTATTGTTGACCAATCGAAAGCACAGCACAGTATACACAGGGCAATCGTAGCGATCAGGAAAATAACTGTTACGGTTATTCTCTTTTTTGTCATTGGCTGCCGCTCATTCGTTTTCCTTCTGCGTAATCCTAAGAGAAATAGCAAAATGGCCAATAGACAAAGAATAATTGTGATAGACGACAAAATGATATCCAAAAGCTGTGTGCCGCTTATTTCATATGACTGAGTTAGATTGCCTTCTAATATATCTTTAACTTTTAGTACTATGTTTGTATTGGTATTTGCGCCGTTGCTCAGCAAGGAGACGGCTGTTCGTTCATTTGGCAGTATGACTACTTCGGTTCTGAAATTTGGATTGCCCCCAGTGTGTTCTATAATCATTTGTTCGGCGTTTACGGACCAGCCTGCCGCATAATACATACCGTTGACAGCCGACACAGACATATCACCCCTATGTGATTTTTCGATAACCATGTGAAATATTTCGGGTATGTCCTGCACGATCCCCATCTGTATGCCCATCCAACGCGCCATATCTTTTGTATTAGAAATGATGTAGCCTGCGGGTTTATTCCCAGCATAATCCGGAGCTTTAAATGGAGTTGTCATAAAAAAGGAAGAACGGTAGCCCTGTGCCAACTGTCCAGTGGCTTGAGCATCTTCTTTATAAACATATGTCTGGTGAAGACCTAACGGCTGAAATACCTGTTCCTTCATAAAGTCTTCATAGCTTTGTCGCGACACAACCTCAATAACCAAACCCAATACGTCATAATTAACGGTTCCATAGTTATACTGTTCACCGGGAGGGAACGCCAATTCAGCATCAACGAGCATTTCCACAGTCTTTTGCAACATATCCGGTGTATTGCCTTGTGGAATATTTTGAAGATGCCTAATATTTGTTAGACCACTGGTATGGTGAAGAAAGTTATTTAGTGTAAGACTTTGCATATCAACAGGTTTCCCTTGATACTTTAATGTAAACCAAGGTAAATATTTTTGGACAGGGTCAGTCATTGAAAGCAGCCCTTGCTCTTCCAATAGCATAATACCCATACCGGTAAAAGCTTTACTGACCGAGGCTAACTCATAGAGTGTATTTTCACTTGCAGACAATCCCTTTTCACGGTCTGCATAACCTGAAGAAAAGTAGAACACTTCATCATCAGCAAGTATTGAGATTGACATTCCCGGCACACCTGATATACGACAGGCATCATCTAGCAACGCTTGTATTGCCGCAGATTGCGAATCTGACAACGCATAACTTTGTGTTGCAAATCCTGAGAATAATATAAATATCGTTAATACAAAAACAATAATCTTTTTCATAAACTCTCCTTTTTGGAAAATTATAAGAGAATAATATAAATAACCTCCTTTTACAACTACGAAACTAAATTTTAATTTATCTTTCTATTCACCTGTATAATATCAAATAATTGCGAATAGTTACATTTGAACGAACAGATGGATGTAATTTGAAACAACTTTAAAGAGCCTTGCTACGTAGAATGTAGTAAGGCTCTTAGCTTTTAATAATCAAAATTCAATAACTTTATTATCATTATACAACAGCCCCACTAAGCGTATTAACACTTAATGAGGCCACTTTATTCACACTATTAATTATGGAACGTCGGTTTATAGAACGAACGATTATCAAGAGCAAAGACACGCTCAGTATATTCGCCTGGTTTTGTGCGTCCTAATGCGCGGTCCATCATATTCATTTTTGCATCTAAGTTATCGATGTAGTGCAGAATTTCTGCTTCTTTCACTAATGGTGGTTTTGGGCTACCCCATTCTGCTTTTCCGTGGTGAGAAAGGACGATGTGTTGAAGAATTAATACTTCTTCTGCATCGATGTTCAGCTCATCTGCGGCTTTACCAATTTCGTTCACCATAATAGAAATGTGGCCTAATAAATTTCCTTCTAACGTGTATGTTGTAGAAATTGGGCCAGATAATTCGATTACTTTACCAAGGTCGTGTAAAATAACACCCGCATATAGTAAGTCTTTATCTAAAGATGGGTATAGATTTGAGATAGCTTTCGCTAAATCAAGCATCGATACGACGTGATAAGCTAATCCAGATACGAATTCGTGATGATTCTTTGTCGCTGCTGGATATTCTAAAAATTCATTTTGATGCTTATTTAATAAATGTCTTGTTAGACGTTGAATATTTGGATTTCTCATTTCAAATATGTATTGCGTAATCTTCTCAACCATATCTTCTTTTTTCACTGGTGCTTTTTCTACGAAGTCTGAGATGTCCGTTACTTCATTTTCATTCGCAACTCGGATTTGTTTCACACGTAATTGAATACGGCCTTTGTAGTTTAGAATGTCACCAGCTACTTTAACGATTGTTTCCGCTACATATTGTTTCTCAACTTCTGGTGATACGTCCCATAGCTTCGCTTCAATATCTCCACTTGGATCTTGTAAGATTACTGTTAAAAACGGCTTTCCATTGCTTGCTAGACCTTTTGTCGCTGTTTTAATTAACAAGAAAACATCGACTTGTTCACCAACTTCATATTCTGCAATTTTCTTTTTCATTCGAATTCCTCCACCATATCAGTTACTTTTAGTATAGCACACTACAACTCATTTTCTTTACGCTTACGCACTAATTTTATAATCTGTTTTTCTGTAAAATACGTTAGTAAATGCGCATGACAGGTAAAGAAGATCACTTGCCTATCTTTCGCAATTTCCTTTATGAGTTCAATCGTACGATTCGTCCTTACCGCATCAAAATGCACGAAACTATCATCAATAATGAAAGGATAATCATGCTCAAATGTTTTCGCTAACGCAAATCTCAGCGATAGATATAACTGCTCTGCTGTCGCTTGGCTTAGTTCATGACTGTAAAAACGCATACCATCGTTACGTTCAACGATGAACGGCTCTGCCTCTGACGGTGAAAAGATTTTACTATATCGTCCGCCTGTTAAATACACAAAGTACTCTTCTGATTTTTGTAAAATACGAGGAAGATGTACTTCGTGATAATATTGCTTCGTTTTCGTTAACACTGTCTTTGCGGCCGCATACGCAGCCCATTTCTTCACTTGTTCACGCACTTGCGCTTTTTTCATTTCCCATTCGTGTAGTAAATCACCGTACGTATTTCCTTCTTCTAAATTCGCAATTTCCATACGATGCTTCGCAATGCGCTCTGTCAGTTCTTTTTCCTTCGTAAGACAGTTTTGCGCGGTTGTCATTTCTTGCTTTAATTTCTCATCATAACCGTCAGCCTCATAATGTTCAGCTAATGATAAACTCGTTAAACGCTGTTCTAGCAAATCAATTTGCGGTAATAAACGCCCCACTTGCTTCTCAGCATCTTCACATTTCTCCGCCAGTTTACCTGCTTCTAAAAACATCTCTTCATCAGTAGAATGTGCGATATGCCATAAACTATCTCGTTCTACTAACAGTTGTTTCAATTGCTCTTGCATAAACTCATACTCTTCTTGCCATTCCGTGAGCTTCTCTTTTAGCTGCTTACAAGTTTGGCGTTTTTCTTTCTCATTTTGCATACGGATTTTCGCCTCGTGCAGCTTACTATACTCTGCACTACCGATAACAGTTTCTAGTTTATGTTCAAAATGCGAAATCATTTCATACAATGAAGATTTGCGCTCACTTTTCTTCTCTAAATCACGATATAATTGCTGCATCTTTTCCATACGCTCAAATGCTGGTAATATGTGCGCATACGTATAAAACTCAGGGAACGTATAGCGCATTTTATACACATTTACTTGTTCGCTAATGCGGAACGTTTCTCGCTCCCATTCCTCATACGATGAAACGACTTTATCATACGCTCGCTCCATTTGCTGCAACTTATACGACTCGCGCTCAAATAGCTTACGAATCTCTTCATCTTTTTCTAACGCATAGCGCACAGACATCGCTTCTTCACTTTGTCTTCCGCCAGCACTTTGCTGAAGAGTAAGGAGCTCCTCTTGTAATCCACTTGACGGATCTTTATATAAAACAAGGGCAAGAACAATCCCTACAAAAATAATGACACTAATAAATAAGAGCGGGCGATTGTCTATAAATAAGCTTGTGAATAAAACGACTGTGTTAATAAGAAGTAACAGAAGACAAACTCTTTGCCACTGCTTTTTCTTTTGCACTGCTGCTCCTGCTTTTTCTTCATACTTGCGCTTCATTCTCTCTGCGCCCATACCGATAAACGCCGCATCTTGGAACGACTTCTCTTTCTCAACTAATGCACTTCGCTCTTCATCCGCTAACATTTGTTGCTTAATTTGTCTTATGTTTTCTTCTTGTTCCTCTAATTGATCCTGCGCTACTTTAAAACGATCATCGAGCTGTGCTTTTTGCGTTTCTAATTCGCGCGCCTTTTGCACTGCTTGCGTAATTAACTCTTTCGTTGCCAAACTCATATCAAACGAAAGAACTGTTTCTTTTTCAAAAGTAGCACCAATTTGTTGCTCTAGTTCTGCCAGTTCTTCTTTTATATTCGTAATCGTTCCTGTCATATCGCGCATTTCTTGACGTGCATTTTCATAAGACATGTGCTGCATACGAAGTTCTTCTACATAACTTTCTTTTTGCAAAAACGCTTCATCTATTTGAATCGATTCCATTTCCAATTGCACATTCTCAATTTTTTTATGAAGCGAATCCACTTGTAATTGAAGCGGCTCCATCTTCGCCTTAATCGCTTCATAACGCGCCATTCCGTTTACAGGAAATTGCCCACTCTCGTTTTCTAATACTTTCTCGTGCGCACGCTTTTCAATAACGAGTGGTTCAAGTGCTGCTAATATTTCATAATCTTGCTTTCGTTTTTCTGCACTCTCTTTTTCCACGCGAACAGTAGCTAGCTTCTCTTCACTCTCTTTTAACTGCTCGACCTGTTTTTCATACGTGCCAATTTTCCCTTGCCACTCTTTCATCTTCTCTTCAAGCTTCTTCATCTCTTGCAGTGACACGTTAATTTCTGGTTTACGCCCACTCGGCTTAAAGCGCTGATCCATTTCTTTTTCTAGCTTTTTATCTAGCTGTAATAATGCATCACTTCCGACTGCGCTTGCTGAAAATAAATAATTTCCGATATCCGCTTCGCCGAGCTGATGAATGTTTTGAAGGCCGTGCATATCAAATGAAAAGACCGATTCAAATAAACTTTCATTCATCCCGCTTAATATGTCGTGTAAAATTTCTTCGCCGCCCGTTTTCCCGTCTTCAAAATAAACGGTCACCTCGCCAACTGCCGTCTTTGGCAATCGTTCAATTTTCAAACGGCCATACTTCTCTGTTTGCACAGTCATCGCACCGCCATACTTGCCGCCTTCTTTCGGCTCATAACGGCGCTGTCCTCTCGTCGGAAAACCGAATAAAATACTTTTCATAAATGAGCGAATTGTCGATTTCCCCGCTTCATTTTCACCATATAAAACAGTCAGCAATGAAAGATCCATTTCCACATTTTCTAATTTTCCGTACCCATAAATATGGAGTTTTTCAATTCTCATTTTTTATCCCTCTCTTGCTGGAATAATTGCTCTAAAATAATATTTTCTGCTTCCTTTTGAATCTCTTTCTTCTCTTCTTCTGTAAAAGATTCAATACTATTACGTGCTACAGGAGATGTCCAAATACTGCGCAATACTCCGTCCATATTGGTGAAAGCTTCTAACTCTTTCAGCACACTACCGACGAAATGATTTTCCTCTTTCAAACGCTCGATTTCCGCAAACGAAACCGTCTCATTTTTCCACTTCATCGCATATACGAAGTCTTTTCGCTCTTCTCCAGCTGCTAAAATATGAAAAATCTCTTCTACACGTTTTTCATCACGTAAATAAGGAGAAAGTGGTCCCTGCCCTGTAAATACGACAGTTAAAAGCGTCCCTTCTTCTTCTCTTCGGCATTCATTCATCGCACTTGATATCACAGTCATAAGTTCATCGACAGTTTCAAGTCCATCGATATTCACTTCTATCTCATCCCACACAACATCCGCCGTATGGAAAAATGAACATTGCGTTCCTTGTTTCGTAAGTTCAATAAGATACGCACCCTTTTCGCCCGTTTCCTTACGATGACGCCCCTGTATATTACCTGGATAAATAATGCACGGCTCTTCTGATAAAATTTCACGTTTATGTATATGACCCAGAGCCCAATAATCAAACTGCTTTTCTTTTAGCTCACGAATTTGAAACGGTGCATAGCGATTATGCTCTGCATCCCCTTCCACACTCCCGTGAAGCATACCAATATGAAAAGGCGCATCACTCATTTTCGTATACTGTGCTGTCATATTATCCGTTACCACTTGCTGTAAATAACTAAACCCATAAATAGAGGCGAATAGCTCACCATTTTTATAAAATGATTTCTCTTCTACATAAGGCTCCGTAAACACATGAACATTTTCCGGAAACTCAATTGCTGCCCAGCTTCCTCCTAAATGATCGTGGTTACCGTGAATAATAAAAACAGGGATATCGTACTGCGACAGTCTCTTCATTTGCTCGCGCACAAACACTTGCGCTCTCAAACTTCTCGTCTCCGCATCATACAAATCCCCGGCTAGTAATACGAAATCAACGCGCTCTTGAATCGCTTTATCAACAATACACTCAAATGATTCAAACGTACTCTGCTTCATTCTCTCCCAAACGGACTGCGCAACATTCATCTCCATTCCTTTAAACGGACTATCCAAATGCAAATCAGCCGCATGTATAAACTTCACTTGTTTCACAAATAACGATCCTTTCTTTTTCCGTACTTTACTACGAATAGTAAATCTAGTGCCCATAAAACTTCCCCTTTATTTTAACACGCAATGTCATATATTTCTTTGCATATTCTAGCGATTTATGCCAAAATAGTTATAAGATTCTGATTTTTATTATTGGAGGGAATTTTCATGGGAGTATACGTTCTAACAGTCTTTGAAAAAGATGGTTCAAAAGCATTAGACGAATCATTCGAGGCGGCAACTGAAAAAGAAGCGAAAGCAAAAGGTGAATCTATTTTACAAGAAAAAGGATTGTACGAAAAAACACATCGCTGCACATCTTCTGCAGGTAAGCTCGTTTTATTCCAGCGCTAAAAAAAGAAGCGTCATCCGCTTCTTTTTACTCTACTATATCTTCGTCACACCACGTAAACACCACATCTAGAATGCGATTACCGATACGTACGCGCTTATTCCATTTTCCTGTTTGGATCTGATGTTGCAATTCTGCTTTCATCTTTTCCGTCCAGTCGTGAATTGTTTCACTACCGTTGTACGGATATACGCTTGGAAACTCTTCCTGCAGTAGATGCAAGCTCTCTGCATCAAAATGAAAATGGAAGAAGTAGTTTGCTGTAAGCGATGGTTCTTGCAATCGTAAAAAATGATCATCAACTTGCTTTCTATTTCTATAGAAAGTAAAGATATTCACTTTACCGCTCGTAATTTGGTCAATTTGAATTTCGTGCTTCTCTATAATCACGTCTTGCCCACCTCGTTATATACTATCCTTAGTATATATGTCTTTTGCAACAAAGTTAACCATTTTCGCGCGAAATTCATTTCCTTCATTATATTACCTGTACCTCCAAGTACAATCAGAACAAATAAAAACAAAGTTGAAGGGGAGCGATTACATGTATTTCGGAAGCAAAGGTTGGTATGTAAAAGAACTTAAAAAATTAGGTATTCGTACTTATGAAGGTAAAAAACTAGAATCATATCGTACGCATGTGTTATCTAGTTTACTTGAGAGAATGAAGAGAGCTTCGGCTTAATTGATGTAGGAAGCAACTACGGTTGCTTCCTTTTTATTTAGCTGAAAAAAGAAATAATCCTATCTTATTTACCATTATACTCTCTTGATAAAAACCACCCATTATCAACTGAATCTCTAGTACCAAATACTCTTCCAGATAATCATTTGTATATATTTTAAATTCTCCATACTTATTAACTCGTCCGCTTCCAACATACATATCACCACTTGTTATGATAATTGTTGAATGAGGTTCTGCACGGCCCCATATACGATTATTACTATATTCCAAAGCATCCACATTTATTTTTTGATGAATATTATTAACTGAATCTCTACATTTATTTTCACACAAATTAACATTGCTTTCTTCTGCCCTCGAAAGTGCTCGATTTCTGCTAGTCTTTTCTGAAGAGAAAGCAACATTCCCCAGCCAACTAAACCTATCAAATATAGTAATAGGTAGAAACATCTACGTTAACTCCCCCATTCTTCCAATACTTCCTTCTCATTTTTTTATCAACTACAGTCTTTTAATGAGCTTACAGCAATACGTTTTATGTTGGGATAAAAGAAAACAGCTTTGATTTCCTATTCAATTTCGCACTGTTAATTTGTACAGAACACATAGAATACTGGTTTTCACCCCAGATGTAATGACAACACTACACAAAAGAAACCACGGTCCATTAAATGTAAATCCATCTTCAAATATATTAATAATAATTATGTTGCCAATTATTAAGAGAATCCATGAAATGGAAAACTGTTTTCCATTTGTAATATATAAAATTTCATCCTCATAACAGACTGTAATTCCCCCACCTTGCCAAACACCAATAGCGAAAGAAACAAGCGTAACTGCCAGTAACTCTGCTTGTAAATCCCTAGTCATTGGATGCGGCGCCATATAAGTAATAATCCCTATCATCATGAGAAAAGCTATAATATCTATCCAGTTTAATTTTCTTTGTTTGCTTTGCAGCCAAATAAAGAAAATTAATACAGGAATTAAAAGCAAAGTTTCCATTTACTTATTCTTCTTCCTTTCCTACATTAGAAACGTCTATAATTGTAATGCAATTAGATTGTTCTTAAATCTCTCATACTTTCTGAAGCATAACATGAGAAAGAAATAAAAAAATCGTACAAAAGGGCAAGCCTTTCATGTACGATTGGGCATATATAATGTTTTAAAAATGAATCAACTTCCTTTCAATAGATACAGCTACTGCTTCTGACCGTGAATTAACACCTAATTTATTGTATATATTTGTTAAATATGCTTTTACCGTTCGCTCAGCTATTCCCATATCAAATGCAATTTCTTTATTCTTATATCCCCGCGCAATAGCTTTCAGCACAAACAATTCTTTAACCGTTAAGTTATTTTCTACAACCTTATCAGCATGTACTTCTTTCCTTTTATACTTCACTATCTTTTCCATAATATTTGGTTGTAGTAAAATCTCACCTCGAATAGCCGCTTCCAATGTTCGAAACAAATTCTCTCGATCCGTATCTTTTAGCAAATATCCTTTTGCCCCTAACTCAATTCCCTTTAACATTAATTCATCTTCATTATAAGTAGTTAATATAATAATCGGCGTATGGTTTTGTTTTTCATTCAAAGCCTCAATTGTTTCTAAACCACTCATTTTAGGCATATTCAAATCCATTAAAATGACATCAGGTTTCTTCTTTTCTATGAAAGAAATGGCTTCTTCTCCGTTTGCAGCCTCACCTATAATTTGAAATAAATCACTCGTTTCTATTATTAATTTCAGACCTTCTCTTACAACGAAATGATCATCTACAATTAATACATTATGCTTCATGGCTATCTCCTTCTTTATTTATAGGCACTTGAATATACACTTTCGTACCTTTCATCTTTTCACTCAATATATGTATTTCTCCCTTAATCAATCGAACACGCTCATTTAGACCAATTAAACCATAATGTCCAGGATTCTTACCGATATATCTAGTGTCAAAACCAATTCCATTATCTTCAACTTCAATAGTAAGTTTTTCAAGATCATCGATATATTCAACATTTAAATTTACATCTGCTGCCTGTGAATGTTTTGCGATATTTGTTAAACATTCACTAATTACATATAAGCAGTGCTCTTTTACTACGCTTGAAATATACGGTGGACTTTGGATAGTACATCTCACATGTATAGACGTAGCTTCAGAAAAACGTTGAACCTCTTCTTTTACTGCTCCATTAAATGAATTAGTAGTATGACGCAAATCATCAATAACCAACCTTGCATCATGTAAAGTTTGTCTCGCTCTTATCATAGTTTGTTTCATAATCTCTTGAGATCGTCCTGTATTCCCTTTTTGCATATGGGCATCTATCGCTTCCAATTGCATAATTAAGCTTGCTAAACCTTGCGCTAACGTATCGTGTAAATCTCTTGCCATACGCTGCCTTTCATTAGCTAATGTCAATTCTTCCACTCTCATATATGCAGACTCTAACTCTTGAATATAGCTCTGTATACGATTACGTGCATCAAATTGCTGCTTATTAATATAAGAAAAAGGAATAATAATTGCTAACACTAAAAGAAACATAGAAATAAGAATAGCTAATTTATTCACACCATAATTGATACTAATTGCAGCACAAAATATTGCATACATAAGAGTAAAAACTGCCATTACTTTAAATATATTGTTATAAACATATAAACTTTGAGCGATTAAAATAGGAGTTAATCCAACAAAAATCGCTATCGAAGCATTTGTTGCAATAAACGCAGCCAAAAACACAATGAAAAGTTGTACAAAAAAGAAGTACAACAATTGCCTATTTTTTAATGAACTCGCATACCAATGAAAAATAGTATGAATAACAATGACTATTGTAAAGAAAAAACTATCCATAGAGAAAATATTATTACGAAATTCTAAAAGTATTGAAGCTATATATACGAGTGTAATCCATAAAATAATAAACCTTCTTGGAATAAATACCACTTCCAATACATTTGTATCCAAATCTATATTTAAACTAATTTTTTTCATATCTGACCTCCACCATTACATTATACAAGATGCAACTTACATTTTGATAAAGTGAAGGCTTTTACATATAGCCCGACTCCCACAAATAGCGGGATAAGTCACTTATTCCTCTTCATCCTCATTACCAAATACAAATATGAATTATTGTATATCGAAATGCATTGATGTTTATGTAAGATTATTATTCAGCAATCCATACAATGCTACATAATTAATGTATATTTTAAAAGTTTGCACAATCAAAATCTCCTCAAAGTATAAACGTCGACTTTCTGGTCCCTTTTACTTAGTGCTAATGAAATAATCATTTAAATTGAAAATGCTATAATAAACCCAATCAAACTAAGGGGGAACATTTATCGTGCGCGGAAAACACATTCAATTTCACAAGTTCGGCAACCCAAAAGATGTATTACAAGTGGAATATAAAAATATAGAGCCATTAAAAGATAATGAAGTTTTCGTTCGTATGTTAGTTAGACCGATTAATCCATCTGACTTAATTCCCGTTACGGGAGCGTACGCTCATAGAATTCCGTTACCTAACATACCTGGCTATGAAGGTGTTGGTATTGTAGAAGATGTAGGTGCTGGCGTTACGAGAGAGCTTATCGGTAAACGTGTTTTACCGTTACGCGGGGAAGGTACTTGGCAAGAGTATGTGAAGACATCAGCTGATTTTGTAGTCCCAATTCCAGATTCCATTGATGATTTCACAGCGGCGCAAATGTATATTAATCCTCTTACGGCGTGGGTTACTTGTACAGAAACGTTAAACTTACAGAGTAATGACGTTTTATTAGTGAATGCTTGTGGGTCCGCTATTGGACATCTATTTGCACAGTTATCACAAATTTTAAACTTCCGATTAATTGCTGTTACACGAAATAATAAGCATACAGAAGAATTACTGCGCCTTGGTGCTGCACATGTAATTGATACTTCCACTGCCACTCTTTATGAAACAGTTATGGAATTAACAAACGGGATTGGTGCAGATGCTGCGATTGACTCTATCGGAGGACCGGATGGAAATGCATTAGCTTTCTCCTTACGTCCAAACGGTCACTTTTTAACAATCGGTCTTCTATCAGGAATACAAGTGAACTGGGCAGAGATTGTCACGAAAGCAAAAGTGCACGCGAATATATTTCATTTACGACATTGGAATAATGAAGTGTCACCATATACATGGCAAGAAACGTTTCGTCACTTAATTCGCTTAGTTGAAAATAAGCAATTACGTTTTATGACGGTACATTCTACGTATGACTTAGCGGATGTGAAAGCAGCAGTTGATTTCGTGCAGTCTGCTGAGAAAACGAAAGGGAAAGTGTTTTTGACGAGTTATTAAATGCAATTGAAGGATCTATTTTGATTGATTTTTTCAAAATAGATTTTTTTATTTCTTATAAACCCTATTTTAGTATCCTGGCTTCAACTACCTAAAAAATAACATTGTCAATCGAACTTAAATTGGTTATCATAAAAGCGAATATAACAGGAGATGAGCAGATGAATATGAACGAAAAGAAATCTTTTTCAAAAGTTTCTCGGCGGAAATTAGTCGATGAAGTGCTAGAACGTCTACAAGAGAAAATCTTTTCTGGCGAGTATGAAGTTGGCGATCGCCTCCCTACAGAGCCGCAATTAATGGAAGAGTTAGGGGTCGGACGTTCAACGCTGAGAGAAAGCATAAAAATATTAGTACATGCTGGCATATTAGAAGTTCGACAAGGACAAGGTACTCGTATTGTCTCACTCAATACAACGCAAGATTCATTTGAAAAACGACTGCAAGCAGCTAATATACATCATGTGTATGAAGCACGAAATATGTTAGATAAAGAAGTAGCGATGTTAGCGGCACAGCGCCGAAGTGACGAGGATCTTTTATACTTAAAAGGACATTTGAGTAAAAGAAAAAATGCCCTTCAAGAAGGAAATTATGTAGCATACATAGATGCAGACATTCAGTTTCATCTAGCCATTGCAAAGGCGAGTAAAAACGAAGTTCTACTTGATTTGTATCAATCTTTCGTACCTGCCCTTCGTCACATTTTAAGCCAATTCATATTAAATACCGCGAACTATGAAGATAACTCTGACATTCATGAAAAGTTATTTCAAGCGATTTTAAAACAAAATACTGAAGAGGCACGAACATACGCTATTCAAAATTTGGAGCTGAAATAAGCTCCTTATCTATTACACACAAACATCAGATGATATACTCAATAACATCTGATGTTTAAGAGAGGAGAAAATAAAATTGAAACATCAAGAACGAACTTATTTGTATATACTAGCACTATTTTTTGTTTCCATTAATTTACGTATCGGAATTACATCTGTTTCACCTTTATTAGAAACAATCCGACAAGACTTACACATAAGCAATTTCTCCGTTAGTTTTTTAACAGCTATTCCTGTTTTTTGTATGGGGACATTTGCCTTACTGACTGGGAAGGTAATTAAGAAATACGGGGCAGAAAAATCAATTATGGCTTGTCTTATTTTAATTGGCTTGGCAACATGTATGAGGGTTTTTACCTTTTCCATTTCAACATTATTCATGAGCGCTTTATTTATCGGTATTGGAATTGCACTTGCAGGTCCGTTACTATCAGGTTTTATTAAAGAAAAATTCCCTACGAAAATCGGCTTAATGATTGGCATATATTCAGTTGGTATGGGAACTGGGGCTTCTTTAAGTGCAGGGTTAACGATTCCTTTACAACATGTATTAAAAGGATCTTGGAATATGGCACTCGCTTTTTGGGGTGTACTTACGATTATCGCCATTATATTTTGGTATCCTGTTATGAAACGAAAAAAGAATACGAGTACACAAAATAAAAAGAATAATAGCTTACCTTTAAAAAATAAAAAAGCATGGTTATTTACAATCTTTTTCGGATTACAATCAGGAATATTTTACTCTATTACGACTTGGCTTGCGCCGGCAAATCAAAGTATGGGTGTAAGTAGCGATCAAGCGGGTACTCTTATAACTGTTTTTACAGTCATTCAAATGATATGTAGTTTTTTAATTCCAACATTAGCGGATATTTATAAAAACAGGACACTTTGGTTATTAGGGAGCATATGCTTTGTACTCGGAGGTTTATCGCTTATGATTTACCCATTAACTACACCATGGCTCCCTTCTATCCTACTAGGTATCGGGCTCGGCGGCGTATTTCCACTCGCTCTCATGCTGCCGCTATATGAAACAAAAACTTCAGAAGATGCGAGTGCATGGACTGCTATGATGCAGTCAGGAGGATATATTATGGGCGGATTCATTCCTGTCCTAGCAGGAATCGCTCGTGACTATTTTAATAGTTATACGCAAGTTTTTATTATAATGGCATTTTTAAGCTTCCTTTTATTCCTATTAACTTTAGTTATGAACAAAAGAAAAAGAAATGCAGAAGATCTTGTCTCCGCTTAAATTAAAAATGTTAATATATGGTATAATTTAGTTAAAAACGAAAAGAGCTTCTAACATGTGGTTCATTTCGGCAATCACGCCTGTTTTAATAGTTGGTGGAATTGTAGTATTTGTAATAAAAAGATTAGAGCATAAATATAAGAACGGCAAATTGGGTAAGAAAAAATCAAATGAGGCTCAAATTTTATTAGACAGTTTAATACCTATAGGAATGCTTGTTGGCTGTATAATCGGTTTGATTTTCGGTATGTTTTTCCCGGACTTCTCCCTGCTTTCAGTGAGTTTAGGATCTGGAATAGGCTATCTATTTGGTTATTTCGCCTATGAAATTTATAGTAAGACAGGAGATAACTTTTCATAATCCAAAAAGAATAATCAGGACATTACATCGTAGTCATATACAATATGTAATGTCCTTTATTTTTGCACCAATGCTATCACCCTACCTTCCACATCCTATACACCTTTTTGATTGATTTTCCTCTCCTCCCTCTTTTGTATATTCGCTTTTTTGTTTTCATTGGATCTATACCCATAGTAAAGTAGAGCGCATGTAATGACAGAACCTACAATGTATCCTAAAAAGCACCCTAACCAAAACATAATGTAATCGCCTCCAATCCTTTATAAATTTTATGTAATATAACTCTTTACATGCTCAATCGTTTATTTCTATCAACTATACACTCTCTAAAGCTATTCATACCATTTATTTCTCTTCTTACCTCAAATAACAATTTTATTATTTGTCATAAAATTAACAACTTCGTTAAACATATATAAAGATTGTTGTATTTTTTACTTTTCTCTTTGAAAACAATATATACTACATTTGAGATAAGCAAGTGTGTCTGCTTATTATCTAAATTCCCGTGCAATACCCCCTCACGAAATGCTAGGAGAGCACTCCTAGCATTTTTTACAATAACCCTTTTCCTATTTTCAACATATGCACAGTATAGTTTTTTTCAGCTTATCATTTTAGCGAGTTAGTACATTCACTCTCATCTTATTTTTCATTTATAAAAATCCATCAGCTCTTCTTCATGTTAACTTTATTCATGAAACAAAAAACATCCCCTCAAAGCATAAACTTCAAGGGGTGAGCCTGTTTTTTATTTACTTATATACGTACAGCTGTACCACTTACAGCAACCATTAACATTCCATCACGAACAACCTCGTAATCTACGTCAATACCAACGATAGCGTTCGCACCTTTTTGTTTTGCAAGTTCTTTCATTTCATCCATTGCGATATCACGAGCTTCTTTTAGCTTGCTTTCATAAGAACCAGCACGACCACCGACAACATCACGAACAGAAGCGAATAAATCGCGGACAATATTTGCACCCATAATAGCTTCACCATTTACAATATCGATATACTCAATAATTTCTTTACCTTGAATTCCAGACGTTGTTGTTACAATCATGACTGACACTCTCCTAATAAGTTGTAGTTTGAATAAGCTTTCTTATGTCTTTATTATGACATGGAACAAGCAACGAATCTATTGAATTACCTTACATGAGTGTGACAATTTTGTAAGAATAAAACGCCCATTATGTTCAATAAAGCGCTTTTACATTTGGATACATAAATGATTCTCTATTTTCTTTCCAATCCTTTTCTACTTCTTTAAAAGTTGGTCGCCCTACTTCTTCCTTGTTTTTCTGTTTACGAAACCATTTCTTCACATACTGATCTCCATTTTTATTTTGAACTGTACAAAGGAAACTATTACTACTATCCTTTACTATTTTTACAATCACGAAAAGGCACCTCTTTCCTTTTAAATACCAGAATAGAACTTGATCTTTTACTATAAGCCCTTCCTCTCTTATAGTCATACGACTCCTCGGCCGCGCCAAATTGGTAAGATCAAAAACGATATTCACTATGTTTAGTGATGTACATATTATTTAAAGAAATCAGAGTTATACGCATTATGCTTATCAAATATTTTATAGATTTCTAACTTATCATCTAATTTTGCATCTACTAAAATTAATATATTTCCATCGTAAATGTATTCTTCATATTTCTTAGCATGTTCCTCAGGGATTCCTAAGCCGATAAATGCTCCTATTAAACTTCCAGCTCCTCCGCCAATACCGGCTCCTCCAATAGCTGCTGCGATAGGTCCTGCCGCTACGATTGGACCCATTCCAGAAATAGCAAGTATACCAAGACCTGTTAATAAACCCCCGAGTCCGCCTGCTACTCCTCCTGCCACAAGCCCTGTTGCTGAAAAGATATCCGCTTTATGTGCGGTTTCATGATTCACTTTTTCACCCGATTTTTCTTCCAGATGTTCAATTTCCTTTTGATCCTTTGCAATAGCTGAAATATTATCAGCTGGATATCCTTTACCTTTTAATTCATTAATAACACATGCCGCATCATCGATTGTTCTAAAAACACCTACTATTTTTCTATCTACATTCATAACTATTAACCTCCTAAAGTTTTATATAATGTATCTTTATCTTTCTTCATTTCTGTATACACTAATCTTCTTATTAACATAACCATTTATGAAAAAAGCGAATAGTAAAAGCATTACAAGCGAACTACTTAACAAGTAAATTAAATCAAATGTAATATCAATCATCAGTTCATTCATGTATACCAGACTCCTTTTTATTTAAAGTAAAAGTATATTTTTATAGACTAGAAATCTTACAATTCATCTTCAGTCAATCTCTTTGTAGTTTATGTATACCCTCCGTAACCCTTTCTAAACATAAAAAACTATAATTATATTTTTTCTTATTTATATGTTTAACATTTTTTAAAACGGGTATGTTTATATTGTTATGCTTACTATATGGAAAGGAATATTTCAATGAATGCAATCCAATCTACTACTATTCTTTATAATGAAACACCTACAATAACGCAGATTCATCATTTTTATGCTTTGATGACAACATTTCAAACAACTTTATTTATAGGTAAACACGGAACACTTACTTCTATTAAAAACTTAAGCACATTAGTATCTTTTTTCCTTACTGTCAAAAAGAAAGAACTTGTATTATTTATCTTTGAAGGAATAGATGCAAAAAAAGCTTTAAGAACACTCTTTCCTTCTTAAAAGTTTTATGATTCCCCTATTCCCTCGATTGTTACTTTTCATATATGTTTTTATATTTCAAAATGAGCTCCTCAATTCAAAACGAGACCCCCTAATACAATAGGGGGATTTCTAGTTTGGCCTTACGAAAACTGATATAATATATATTACGTTTTTCATTCTTTACGATTGAAAACTCTTAATAACCTTGAAGGTAGGAATTTTTAATGAACTCGAAAGCAAAATTTAGTATTCGCTACAAAATTATGGCTGGTTATTTAGTTATCATTTTGTTCTTACTTATTTCTTTCATTATGCTAAACAATGAGATTTCTAATTTACAAAAATCTCGTAATTTTATTATTGATCACGATTTTAAAGTTCTTAATTTAACGAATCAAGTAGAGAAAGAATTGCTAACAATTGAAAATAAAGCGAAAGGATTTATCACTTCTAATGATGCAAATTACGTTCAATCCCTTAACGCTGCGGAAAAGGATTACGAAAAACATTATCAAGATCTTTTTGCTCTATTAGCGGATAACCCCTCTCAGCAAGAAAAGTTAAAACAGATTAATGAAAACATTACTAGTTGGATTAATAAAGAGATTCACCCACTTATTACAAATAGCAATAGTAATAACGTACAAGCAATCGACACAACTCAAATTCAGTCACTACAATCGCAGGTAACGAACTTCCGTAGTGTTGAGGAGCAACTAACGAAGAAAAGAGCTGCACAATTAGATACTGAAAATAATAAATTAGAGCTTTGGTTATACAGTTTATTGTTCTTACTTTCTTTTATTTCTATTATCATTTCACTCTATATTTCGAATTCCATTACAAAAACGATTAAAAATGTAATTCAAGCTATTAAATCCATTTCTTCTAAAGAAAAAATTACGGAAAGAATTCATGTAAATACGCGGGATGAAATAAAAGATTTGGCTCATACAACGAACCATCTACTAGACGAAATATCTAAAAGAGAATGGTTACAAACTGAGCTTGCAGAGTTAATTTTAAAGTATCAAGGTGTATCTTCTATCGAAATGTTAGGTAATAAAATTCTGAGCGGCATTATACAAAAAACGCAAACTTCTTGTGGTGCATTTTATGTACGTGAAGAAATTGAAGACACTGTTTACTATGTGAAGAAAGCTTCTTTCGCCGATCAAGGTTCTGATATTGGGAAACAATCCATTAAAATGGGTGAAGGTTTCATTGGGCAATGTGCTTTAGAAAAGCAAAGCTTTGTTCTTCGAGAAATACCAGAAGAATTTCGTTATGTCACTAGCGGCTTATTAGAAATACGCCCTCAAAACCTACTAGTTATCCCTATCTTATTTGAAGATGAAGTGATTGCAGTAATGGAGTTAGTAAGTGTAACTGAGATTTCAGACTTGCATCAAGATTTAATTCAACAAACTGTTGATAATCTAGGTTTAACAATCCATAGTATTATGGGACGTATGCGAATTCAAACTCTTTTACATGAATCACAAGCGATGACGGAAGAGTTGCAAGTTCAATCAGAAGAATTGCAAACGCAAGCTGAGGAACTACAAATGCAAGCCGAAGAATTAAGAACAACAAATGAACAATTAGAGTCTAGAACGGAAGAGGCGGAGCAAAAGACAGCTGACTTACAAATTACTAAATCAGAATTAGAAGAAAAAGCAAGTGAGTTATTACGTAGCTCAAAATACAAATCAGAATTCCTAGCAAATATGTCACATGAATTACGCACACCGTTAAATAGTATTTTACTATTATCTGAAATGTTAAAAGAAAATCATGATAATCATTTATCCGATGATGAAATTGAATTAGCAACTGTCATTCATTCATCAGGGAAAGATTTACTTACTTTAATTAATGACATACTAGATTTATCGAAAGTAGAAGCCGGGAAACTAGATGTGATTTTTGAAGCAACTAATATAAGTGACATGGCAGCAAGTATGCAGCAAAACTTTTTACATATCGCTGCACAAAAAAATGTCGAATTTACCGTTAAAGACAGTGATATGATTCCTGATCTGTTTTATACAGATGCAAAACGGATTGAACAAATTATTAAAAACTTATTATCCAATGCATTTAAATTCACAGAAAAAGGATCCGTCTCTTTACATTTTGATTCGATAGAAGCAACTCATTTGAGTCATGAAATGCAGTCTATAAGCAATGATTGGA
>NZ_JAKUFT010000058.1:0-32390 GCF_022663605.1 Bacillus cereus group sp. BfR-BA-01379 | reverse complement strand
TAATAATCCGTATACAACCGAAGGAATACCAACTAATAATTCTAAAACAGGCTTCAATACTTTATTTCCAAACTTCGGCGAAATTAAATTCATGAATATAGCAAGAGCTATAGCAATTGGTGCACTAATAATAACCGCACCTAACGAAACCACTGTTGAACCTACAATGAAAATCAAAGCTCCAAAGGTTCCTTCGTCAGCATTTGGATTCCACTTTGTCGATGTTAACATCTCAGTAAATGAGATACCGCTTTGTGTAAAAGATTGAATACCTTTACCGCAAATAAACGCAATAATAGCTAATGTAATTAAAACAATAAAAATCCCACAAAACGTAACAAGCGATCTTCCTATATACTCACTTTTTACGTAATTAATTTGTTTTTTCCCCTTCATCACAGGTCAGACCCCACTTCATAGATTGAAATGAACAGGACTGGCCTTGCAGCCAGCCCCATAAAATTTTATTACTTATTTAATTTAGACATTGGAATGTAACCCATATCTTCTACTTGCTTTTCAAAGTCTTTACCTTTTACATAGTCAATGTAAGCTTTCGTTGCTTCTTTCGCTTCACCTTTTGTTACCATGTACTCGTAAGACCAGAATGGATATTTACCAGAAGAAATGTTTTCAACTTTCGGTTCAGAACCATCAATTTTCACTGTTTGTAGTGCACCTTTTTTCTCGCCAACCATGTAAGACATTGCTAAATAACTTACTGATCCTGGAGTAGAGTTAATCGCTTGCTCTACTGCACCGTTAGAATCTTGTGTTGTACCAGTTCCATCATTAATTTTCGCGTCTTTCATAACTGTCTTTTCAAATGTAGCACGTGTACCAGATGAAGCCGGACGGTTAATTACGTTGATTTTTTCATCTTTCCCGCCTACCTCTTTCCAGTTTGTTACTTTTCCAGTGAAGATATCTTGTACTTGTTGTACTGTTAAGTTATCAACTTTTACATCTTTATTTACGACAAGTGCGAATGCAATACCCGCAACCTTGTTATCTACTAATTCTTTCGCTTTTTCAGCATCTTTTATTTTATCTCCCGATGGAACATCTGAATTACCAATTTGTACCGCACCCGATGCTACTTGGTTAATCCCAGTTCCACTACCGCCACCTTGAACTTGAATAGAAACTTTTGAATTTTTTTCCATGAATTTCTTTCCAGCTTCCTCCGCAAGAGGTAGAAGAGCTGTAGAACCAGCTGCTGCAATCGTACCTGATAATTCTTGTTTTGTATTATCGCTTCCTTTAGCAGTGTCTTTACTAGCTGTATCTTCTGCTTTCCCACATCCAACTAACGCTCCTGCCACCACTAAAGCTGCTAAAGAAAATTTAATACCTTTTTTCATAACCATGTCTTGTACCCCCATTTGGATTATCGCTTTTCGAATTCATTTTCTTTCGAACACAAATTCATTGTAGGACAACAATATTATGTGAGTGTTAAGCAATTTTTAATTTTAAGTAAATGACGATAATACTCTTTAAAAGCTAGGAATCCCAACATTTATAGTTAAAGAACCCAACAAAATCCACATTAATTAAGTAGTAATGTAAATTTAGTCTTAACAATGTAAATTCAATGTAAATGTTTTTCGCTCTTTTCCCCTCTTGGTTAAAAATATATTTACAAATCCATTATATTTTTTAACTTTTACACTCTTACTTCATTTACATTCAACAGAATTTCAGTAATATTTTTTAGTACAACTAAATAAATTGGAACAATTCTAAAAATAAATGAATATTTTTAAAGTACCAATTGACAGCATCATCCAATGTAGTCTACTATATTACTAACAAAAAGTTTACCTAAGGAAACTTTTTAAACTTAAACTAACAATATAGAGATGAGGTAACTTTTATGGTATCGGCTAATACAAAACCACTTTCCGCATTTAAGACAGGAGAGTTTGTACAGATTGAGAAGATACAATTAGAAGGAACTATGAAACGACGTTTATTAGATTTAGGATTTATCCCTGGGGCAACGATTAAAGTATTACAGCGCAGTCCACTTGGAGATCCGGTCGCTTATCAAGTAAGCAATACAACTATTGCATTACGCAAGGAAGAAAGTTCCCTTATTTTCGGGGTATCAATAGGAGATGATTTCAGATGAGCAAACATCGCATTGCTTTAGCTGGTAACCCGAACACCGGGAAAAGTACATTATTTAATACTTTAACAGGCTTAAAACAGCATACTGGAAACTGGACGGGAAAAACTGTTTTAAAAGCTGAAGGGGAATACGAACATAACGGAAGTAAATATACATTAATAGATTTACCTGGAACTTACTCACTATATTCAAATTCTGCGGATGAAGAAGTAGCAAGAGATTATATTATATTTGAAAAACCAGAAGTAACTGTCGTTGTTATAGATGCAACTGCAATGGAAAGAAATTTAAATTTAGCACTCCAAGTGATGGAAATGACGAACAACGTAGTCATTTGTATTAATTTAATTGATGAAGCTGAGAAAAAAGGCATCGTTATTGATGAAAAGAAATTAGCAAAATCGCTCGGTGTACCTGTAGTTAAGATTTCCGCTCGTAACCGAGTAGGTATTGGGCATTTGCTAAGTGTTATCGCTAAAGTAGCAAATAAAAAACTAATTCCAACACCAATTAAGGTTTCTTACAGTGAAAAAATTGAAAGTATGATTCAAGAATTAGAACCACAAATTTATAAAGTGTTCGGTGATACGTATCCAGCACGTTGGATTGCGTTACGTATATTAGATGGAGATAAAAATTTCTTAACTACACTCCAAAAACACCATAATGAACCACTTGTAAGGGAGGTCGTAATGAATGGAATCTCACTCAGCCAGTAAGGCTCTTCCATTAGACTATATTATTCAACATGCACAAGCACTCTCAAAAGAAGATATACGAGATGATATTGTCGGAGATATTTATCGAACATCCGCAAGCATATGTAAAGAGTCTGTTCAATATACAAATACCGATAAATTGTATCGTTCTGAAAAACTAGATAAAATTTTCACATCTCCCATCTGGGGATTCCCAATTATGCTCGGTATTTTATCTATTATTTTTTATCTTACAATTGCAGGCGCTAACGTACCGTCTGATATGATTGCTGAATTCTTCGGATGGGCCGAAGGATATTTAACATCTTGGTTCCAGGCAGCACATGCACCTGAATGGTTACATGGCATTTTAATCCTTGGTTTATTCCGTGGTATCGGTGCTGTTATTAGCGTTATGTTACCACCTATGGCAATCTTTTTCCCTATGTTCGCACTATTAGAAAACTATGGATACTTACCGCGTGTTGCATTTAATATGGACCGCTTATTCAAACGCTCCGGTGCACATGGTAAACAATCTTTAACAATGGCAATGGGCTTTGGTTGTAATGCAGCCGCTATTATGTCAACACGTATTATTGAATCGCCACGTGAACGCATGCTTGCAATCTTAACAAACAACTTCGTTCCTTGTAACGGTCGCTGGCCTATGTTAATTTTAATGGCTTCATTATTTATGGCTGCTGGTTATACAGGTAGTATGCAAACATTAGTTACTGCTGGCGTTGTAGTTGGGATGGTTGTAATTGGTGTTATTATGACATTAACTGTTTCTTGGGTACTATCAAAAACAGCTTTAAAAGGTGTGCCAACTCACTACACTCTTGAGTTACCACCGTACCGTAAGCCAAAAGTTTGGAATACAATTGTACGTGCAACACTCGATAAATCTATTTATGTTTTAAAACGAGCTGTCGTTGTAGCTGCCCCTGCGGCTGCATTAACTTGGTTACTCGCTAACATTTTCATCGGCGACACAAGCTTACTTATGTATTTTGTAAACTTCCTAGATCCATTTGCTAAAATGTTAGGACTTGACGGTTTTATTCTAGCTGCGTTCATTCTTGGATTACCAGCGAATGAAATTGTTATCCCAATTTTATTAATGTCTTATTTATCAACTGGAGCTTTAACTGAAATAGATGATTTTAATCAAATTAAAAATCTATTCTTAGAAAATGGTTGGACTTGGTTAACAGCGTTAAACACAATGTTGTTCTCACTTCTTCATTTCCCATGTGGAACAACACTGGTTAACATATATAAAGAAACAAAAAGTGCCAAATGGACATTCTTATCGTTTGCAATCCCTACCGTTATCGCCATTGTTGTAACATTCCTCTCTACACAATTGGTACATTGGTTAGGGCTTGTATAAGCAAAGCATACATAGAAGGTATCCCCCTTTACATTTGCTTTGCGCGAAAGAAACCTGAATTTATTTAGGTTTCTTTTTTTGTGCATCAGTATTCCAAGGCTGCGCCCCATACGTTGTAAGTTTCTTATGAATAAAGTATATGGTTCCCGGAAGAACCGCCATTAATATCGTGCAACTAATTCCCAATCCAGTAAACAACTTACATCACCTTATTTCACTCTTTTCGGTAAAGCTGAACCAGAATGTTCAATTGTTGGATGAACATGAACAGTAATTTCAGCATTACTAAAGTAATTTTCGCCTTGATCCCAATTATTACTTATCTTTTTCCATTCTTTATAATTATGTCGCTTATATACTTCCCCTAATTCTAATACATCTACCTTATATTTTTTTTGAACAAGCTTAATCGACTTTTGGATGCGTTTCTCCATTTCCTCCGAGATATCCTTCTCTAAACGCTTTTCATTCAAAACCTTTTTATGATCACTAAAGTGTAACTCAGCCAATGTACCTTCCAAAGATAAGTGAATATTAAACTTTGGTTTTGTGACATTCGTTGTAGATACTTTAATTTTCCGACGCAACTTATGAATTTCATATGTAATAAGTTGATTCTTTTTACGGATGGTAAAAAAACCACCAATTTTTTTACCTATTATATAATTCATCCCTAATGTTTCTTCCCCACTCAAACTGCCTACACACTTATTATCCTTTCCACGAAACAACGCTGCCCCGTTCATTTGTACCCCTTGTTTTGTTAGTTCAAGAATAGGTAATACGAAACTTCGATTGGAAATCATCTTTTCCTGGACTTCACCAATTCTTGCGGCCTCAATCATTTGGGCATTTTTCGGAGGATGTTCAGCTAACATATCAATATACTGCGCCGGTAAGTTTTCAGGCTTAGCACTCTGTTTCAATATAGCTTCTGCATCTTTTTCAGAAACGAACAAACGAATATTTCGTCGCATCTCATGATCACGAATATATACATCTAACGTATTTTGTAAAACATATGGATTCGCTAGTAAATCTTTAGAAAAAATGATCACTTGTATATGCGGAAAGAATAATGTGCGACTAATTTTTTTGGCGATAATTCGTATTTGCTCAAAGACACTATCTGCTTTTGCACTAACATTAATATAATTTTCACTATCCCCACTACTTTGTCCACCTTGCTGTGCTAACTTACTGGGAAGCACCATCTGATACGTCCCTTTCATAATGGGATTCGCTTTCTTTTTTTTCACAATATCATAAGCTGCACCTACTACAAATCCTCTTTCTTCTATTTCTTCTAGCTCAGAACACCCACTAATAGATCCAGCTAAAACCATAAGCATCATAATTTTAAGAAGGTGTTTCATTTCTACCATTCCTTCTTTTTATTTTATATACAATTAAAACGAGCAAAGGCGCTAAAACAACAAACCCCATATCTATCCAAGCTAAATAAGTCCCATAACTTGACAAAGCATTCAAACTACTCGGTATCATATTCAGCATAAAAATGATCGGGGCACTTCCAAAAATGAAAATATGTTTCTTCACTTTTGGAAACATAGCGCAAAATAATAGAGATGCGACGTCGTAATACATGGCTGTCGTGTTATAAATCGTAATAATCCAAGTCGTAAAAAAAATCGCATCAAACCTTTCTAAAAACCCTCCACCAATTTCAATTTCTTTCCCTAATTCAATTGTTGGATACGTCAATCCACGAGTTGTCATATACGTAAAAACACTAATACAAGTTACATAAATTAAAATATACGACAGCACATTTACCATTACCGCTTTCGCAACTGCCATTGGTGCTTTTTTTGCCGTCTTATCGTTTAACAACACAGCATAAAACAAAGCTACTTCAAATCCAATAAACGTAAAAATAGAATTCTTAACTCCAACAGCATATTGACTCACTTTCGTTTGAAAAGCTGGTAACAAATTATTTATTTCCATTAAATTTATATTCAATAAAGAAAGAAGCACTATCGCAATTAAAACAATAGGTAAAAATAGAACATTTAACCTTAATAAGGCCGCTCTTGATCCCGCTATTCCATAAATAACAACTAATAAGAAGAAGAAAGACAGTAGTTGTATCGGTGTATCGCTAAACAAATACGTTTGAGAAATAATTGAAATCATTCGCGATTCATATGCTGTCAAAGCAGAAAATGTTAATATTAAAATACTACTAATTGTATACGCAACAGGCTTTGTCAAATGCGCACTCGTATATTGAACAAAGTTTTGTTTCGGGAATAAAATAGCTACCTTCGTTACAAACCAACCTAAAACTGCACAAACTAATCCACCCAAAAGCAAAATAATCCAACCGTCCGAAAATAAAGTTTGGCCAGCAATATCTCTTGGCATAGACAATGCTCCTATACCAATAATTGTTGAAGATACCGCAAACCCAATTTCCCGAGATCCAATCTCTTCATCGCCATACTCAAATGGTTTCAATTACTCTCGCTCCTTTGGACGTAATATAGCATCTTTCGTTTGTAAATATTCCGGTCTCTCTTTCAACATCGATTTTGGCATGCGAATAATTTCTTCTTTCCAATCTTTATAAAATGCAGGAGCAATAGGCGTTGTATATGGGACACCAACACTCGTTAAATTCGTAATATGAACTGCGAGTGCGATAAGCGCTAAAATAATTCCATATAAACCAAAAGCAGTCGCTGCTAATACAAAGACGAAAAGTAAAATACGAAACGTAATCGTAATGCTATATACAGGGAGAGAAAAGGTAGCAATAGCTGTAACCGCAATAATGATAACTAAAAACGGATTTACAATTCCTGCGTTCACCGCTGCTTCTCCAATTACAAGACCACCTACAATCCCAATTGTTTGCCCCATCGGTTTTGGCAACCTAATTCCCGCTTCTCGTATTAACTCCATCGTTAATGCCATCATTAGCGTTTCTATATAGGCAGGAAATGGAACACCTTCCCTTGCCCCAGCAATTGAATACGCCAGTTTAGAAGGAATAAGCCCTTGATGATATGAGACGAGCGCTACATACATCGCCGGCATTAAAACTGCGACTATACCAGAACCCATCCGCAAAATTCTTAATAAAGTCCCAATTACCCAGCGCTCATAGTGATCTTCCACAGATTGAAAAATATCAACAAATACTAGCGGAGCTATAAGAGCAAACGGTGACCCATCCACCAAAATAGCTGCCTTTCCTTTCGCTAATGAGGCCACAATATTATCAGGCCTTTCTGTATTCAAAAACTGCGGAAACGGTGACAAATTATTATCTTGAATTAATTGCTCAATCGTACCCGTCTCAAAAACGACATCTGTCACTATCGATTGAAGACGTCGATCTAGCTCTTTTACAATGTAAGGATTAATAATGTCTTCTATATATACTAGGGTTACCTCTTTCTGCGATCGCTTCCCCATAATATAAGATTGAAATCTCAGCTTTGGATCGCGTAAACTACGGCGAATTAACATTTTATTCACGTTAATATCTTCATTTAATCCAACCCTCGGTCCACGTATTAAATCTTCTGTTACCGGCGGTTCTAAACTTCTTTTTTCCCAAGCTCTACTATTAACCACGATAGCGGTTTGAATATTATCAATTAATATAACCGTATCTCCTGCTAAAATCGCATTTATAATATCCGGAAACGTTGTCTTCTTACCGACTTCCGCAATAGAAATAAAACGATCCAATAATGTTTGAACAACAGCTTCTTCTTTATGTACTTCTTCATATTGAAGTGTACGAACTACATATTTATAAACATTATCCTTATCAGTTAACCCACATAAAAAAATAACAGCACAGCGTGTAAAACTACCAGCAAGAGCAACCTCCCTAATTGTTAAATCATTAGGCGAACCTAACTCATCCCTAATTTCTTTCATAACTTCAAATAAGTTACCTTTTAACTCTAACAATTCCCCCACCTAACTTCCTTTTCAACAAGTTTTTAGTTAGATTCCGCTAATAGAAGAAAATATATACAAAAAAGAGCTATCTCTTTTCAAAGATAGCTCTAACACACGGATTACTTTTCTACTATTATATTGTCTGTCTTTATAGATACATTTTTCGTGAATCCGCTAACGATAAACATCACAATCATATTCATTAACAATGCAACTATACCTACATTTAAATCTTTTATATATTGAGGGAAACCCGGAAACACCGTAGCTATAGTTGAGCCAGATAAAGTAATATATGCGACCACTAACAACCCAATCCCCATGCCTGCAATTGCCCCTTGTTTCGTAATAACTTGCCGCGGAAACAAACTACATACAAGTGCAGGGAAAAGTTGTGTCACTATGCTATATCCCATTAAAAGAAGTGCTCCTATTGTTTCTCCACCTTTAAAAGTGAACAAAACAGCTACAAGAGTTACTACAGGAACAAATAACTTCGCCACTTTAGCAACTTGTCTGTCTGAAGCTGACGGAACCATTGTTCGGTAAATATTTTTTGCTAATAATGTAGACGCGGCCATGACAAGCATAGAACCTGGAACTAATGCGGTTAAAACTCCCGCACTACCAATAATCCCAATAAACCAAGGATCAAAAGTTTGAAGAGCCAGTCGGAATAATGAAAGGTCTACATCCCCTCCCTTTAATCCAGGAACTTGCAAGATAGCTGCAAAACCTGCAAAGAATACGAAAAGTAAAACTAAAGAATACAGTGGCATAATTGCCGCATTTTTACGAAATACTTTTTCATTTTTCGCAGAGAAAGCAGAAGCGAATGTATGGGGCCACATATAGAAACCGAGAGCTGTTAATACAATAGTAGAAACAAACCAAGAAATGCTCATTCCTTCATCAGGTAAAGATAAAAACCCTGGCTTCGCTGCTTCTACAGCTTCAAACATCGGCTGAAACCCTCCGTAATAATGGTACGGTAAATATATACCTAAAAACATAACGATAAACAGGATCATAATATCCTTCAAAGCGGCCGTCCAAGCAGAGCCGTGTATACCTGAAACCATTACATATATCGTTATGACAATTGCACCAATCCACACTGCAACAACTGGTGATACCCTTCCGTAAGACGCTTCAGAAACGATAATACCTAATCCTTTTAACTGTAAAACAAGGTAAGGGATAATCGAAATAACCCCTATAATAGAAACGATTATGCCAAGTGTCTGACTCTTATATTTCTTCACAAAAAAATCTGGCTGTGAAACAAGATTATGCTCTTTCGCATACTTCCAAACCGGCGGCAATAAAAAGTAAGATAAAATATAAGCTAATGCACCATAACCTAAAATATAGAACGTAGGCGCTCCTTTACTATACGCCCATCCACTCCCGCCTAAAAATGTGAAAGTCGTATAAATTTCACCTGCCATTAGAAGAAAAACAAAAATAGTGCCAAATCCTCTTCCACCAACTGACCATTGCTCTAAATTCATGTCTTTTCCATGTTGTGCCCGAATCCCTAAAAATAGTGCGAGAAACAAAAATAATATAATGATAAGTAATGCGGTCATTTCACATCCCCCTTATTAGCAGGATCAAATACGTACACAAGTCCCATACAAAGAGACGTAATGAGCACTGATAATAATACCCAAAATAATAAAAATGGCATCCCTAATACGTAAGGAGTAACTGAATTAGCAAATATGGGTCCAACAACTAAACAAAAAACTGGAATAAGCGCTAATACGTGTATTTTCTTCATCTCATTCTCCTTTACTTATAAAATTCATAATGGATGATACAAAGACTTCCACTCCAACTGGTAATGCATCTTCATCAATCGTAAAACGAGGGTGATGGTGAGGATATATAATTCCTTTCTCTTTATTTCCCGCTCCGATAAAAAAGAATGTCCCTGGCGCCTTTTGTAAAAACGCTGAAAAATCTTCCCCAGCCATCGTCGGCTGTAAACGAGTAACTCGTTCCCTTCCATAAAGCTGTAATGCTGTTTGCTCAATAACCTCTGTAACTTCATAATCATTTACTACAGGTCGATATCCATATTCATAAGAAAACGTATATTTTGCCTCGTAAGCTTCCGTCACATGCTTCACAATCCGTTCAATCCTTTTCTCTGTTACTTCTCGCAACTCATGCCTTAAACTCCGCACTGTCCCTTCAATCTCCGCTTGTTCTGGAATTACATTATGGGTTGTCCCAGCATGAAATTGCGTAACAGATACTACAAGAGAATCTAACGGATCTGTAAGGCGAGATACAATTTGCTGAAGTTGCGCAACAACTTGTGTACCGATTGCAATACTATCCACTGTTTCATGAGGGATTCCAGCATGTCCACCTTTTCCTTCTATCGTAATTTTAAAAACATCTGGGGCAGCCATTGCAGGCCCATAAATTACACCTATTTTACCAACCTCTAACGCTGCCCAAAGATGAGCACCAATAATATAATCCACACCTTCCATTACACCCGCTGCAACCATTTCCTCTGCACCGCCAGGAAAGTTTTCTTCTGCATGTTGGAAGAGAAAACGAACCTCCCCTTTAACCTTCTCTCTTTCCTCTACTAACTTATGTACAACCCCAAGTAATATCGCTATATGTCCATCATGGCCACATGCATGCATCACACCTGGATATGTAGAAATAAAATCAAACTCATTTTCTTCGTGAATAGGAAGAGCGTCCATGTCAGCACGAACCGCGATGGTTTTACCAGGCTGTTTACCAATTAACCTTGCCATTACACTATATTTAGTAGGTCTTGACACTTCTAAATGCGGGATTTCCCGAAGTATATCGAATACAAACTGTGATGTTTTTTCTTCTTGAAAAGATAACTCTGGATACTTATGAAAATGCCTTCTCCACTCAATCAACTGATTCTTTAATAAAACAAGTTCCTTTGCGACATCCATTTCTCTTCATCCCTTCTTCACTAAGTTAAATGTTATTATAACTTGAATCATTAACTTTTAAAAGAATCTTCTGAATTTTCTATCACTATGACTTAAAAATAAAAAGCCATCAAAAAGATGACTTTTTCATTATTATAAAATAGTGATTGCTTGTTTCCCCATTTGCTCCCAAGCACTCTCAAACTCTGCTCGCGGAACAGCCAAACGCGGATTATTTTTCAGAGGATCATTTACATACACAAAGTTTTGATCATATCCAATTACTACTACACTATGCTCAAAATATGTAATTTTCACTTCGCCAGAGCTTGTATTCCATGTTTCAAAACTACTCTCAGCTAGTGGTTTAAACGTTGTATTAATAATGACCCATACTGGCGACCCAGAACTAACTACTTTATACATATCTTGCACGTCTCTACCTGTTAAATTAACTACTTTTCCAGGAATATATTTTTCTGCTAAATTAAAAATAGGTTGATTATATACACCATATCCCGGCTCTGTCTTCGTATAAATATTTCCAACGAATCCCTCATAAGGATTTCCACGCAAACCATTTTGCTCAAATGGAACACGATGAATCTCGCTAGCAAGTTGCATCTTATCTACTTGTATACCTTTGTATTGCAGCAACATAGCCAAACTTGTAACTTCACATCCACGAGGTAATTCTGGTAACTGTTTTATAAACGGAACATTTTCAATCATAGTCGCTTCTTTCATTTCAGATAGAAACTCTAAACGGAACACTTGCGCCTTTTGCATAATTTTATCTTTCCCTATAAAAAACGCGGCAGCAAATATAATTCCAAAAACAAAAAGATATTTTAACTTTTTCATTTTAAACAAAACTCCATTAATTATTATTTTACAGACATACCTCCTATCATTGTACCTTTCTTCTTACTAGTTTGCTAGAAAGATTCTGTGAATTATTGTTCACAGTTCCACCTTTATAAAATTCTAATTATTTTTAATAAAAAGAAAAAACAATATACTTTTCGAATATTTTTGCTAAAATCTAAATAATTAACATAGTGAAGATATCACCTTGTTAATAAAAACATTCTTAGAGTATTTAGTCATAGTTCGTATTTTTACATACTCCATTCATTTCATAATAAATAAACCGAGTATGTGCCACATCCCCCACTAATGATTAAAAACTCGGAATGAAAATCAATTCCTACATACAAGAAAATAACGAGGTGAGGGGCATATGAATCAACAAGTAGAACAAACAGATTTAAAACGAACAATGAAAAGTAGACACCTATTTATGATTGCACTTGGTGGTGTTATTGGAACTGGCCTATTTATGGGATCTGGTCAAATCGTCCATAACGCCGGTCCTGGTGGTGCTATTCTTGCATTTTTAGTCGGTGGATTTGTTATGTATTTAACGATGTTATGTCTTGGTGAATTATCAGTTGCTATGCCAGAAGCAGGTTCATTCCAAAGCTATGCAAGTAAATTTATTTCACCTGGTTTTGGATTTGTTGTAGGTTGGATGTATTGGTTAAATTGGGCTGTTACAGTTGGGGTAGAGTTAACAACTGTAAGTATTTTAATGAAGCGTTGGTTTCCAGACGTTTCTTCGTGGATTTGGTGTGTTACATTTGCAGCTGCACTCTTTCTTGTAAACGCATTATCAGCAAAGGCATATGCAGAAGCAGAATTTTGGTTCGCAAGTGTAAAAGTCGCAACCATCGTTGTTTTCATCGTACTCGGTGGTGCAGTTATGTTCGGTCTACTAGACTTTAACGGAAAACCAGCGCCAATGCTTCACAATTTCACTGAAAATGGTGGATTATTTCCAAACGGTGCATTAGCTGTTCTTCTTACGATGATTACAGTAAATTACTCCTTCCAAGGAACAGAATTAATCGGAATTGCTTCAGGAGAAAGTGAAAACCCTGAAAAAACAATTCCAAAAGCGATTAAAAATACTATTTGGCGAACTCTCTTCTTCTTCGTCCTAGCAATATCAGTTGTTGTAGGTTTACTCCCATGGCAAGAGGCTAATCTAGTCGAAAGTCCATTTGTACTTGTATTTGATGTAGCTGGTGTTCCATATGCTGCTGATATTATGAACTTTGTCATTATTACAGCAGTATTATCCGTAGCCAACTCTGGGCTATACGCAAATTCTCGTATGCTTTGGGCTATGGCAAAACAAGGAATGGCAAGTCCAGCTTTTACGAAGTTAACGAAAAAAGGTGTGCCATTAAACGCATTAATTTTCAGTCTAATCTTTGCAAGTTTGTCTCTATTAACAAGTATATTTGCGGCAGATACTGTATTTTTAGTTTTAACATCTATTGCAGCTATGGCTGCTGTCGTAGTTTGGATGTCAATCGCAGCTTCACAGTTTTTCTTCCGTAGAAACTTCTTAAAAAACGGCGGAGACATTAACGATTTAAAATATCGCACACCGCTTTATCCAATCGTTCCAATCGTAGCATTCTCACTCAATTTCATTACATTTGTTAGTTTAGCTTTCATCCCAGATCAGAGAATTGCTCTTTATTGCAGCATTCCATTTATGATCATTTGTTACATTTTGTACCAATTAAAATATAAAAAAATTGTCACATTTGAACAACAAATAAATCTAAAAAAAGAAGTAAACTAAATATACAAAATATTCAACTATCTTTCTTATGATAAGATAGTTTTTTTCTATTTCTTGGATATCTTGGTATAACTTTATTTATCTTAAAATTTCCACAATCACGTTTTTTACTGGAAAATGGTTTACAATGTTATCAAGTTACAAATGATATTCACCTTAAAAAGTGTGCATTTGTGTCTATTTTTTAACAATATCACAAAAACTATTGCCATCTATAAATTAATAGGTTTATATTGTTTTATTGGCATAGTTTCAATCCAAGGAGAAAGGAGATTTTCAATCGTGCAACTAAAGAAAACGTTTTGGAAGCTGGCTTCGCTTCTTCCGTTATCATTACTTCTGTTCCTCGGTGGCTGTGATAAGAAACTCGCAGTATTAAATCCGCAAGGACCTGTTGCAAAAGCACAGTATGATTTAATTGTTTGGTCATTCTTGCTTATGTCATTAATTATCGCAATTGTATTCATCTTGTTTACAGTCATCTTGATTCGTTATCGTGAAAAACCAGAGAATATGGACTATGAGCCACCTGATCAACACGGCAACACATTATTAGAAATTATTTGGACACTTGTTCCTGTTATTATCGTTATCGCATTATCGATTCCAACAGTAAAAGCAACTTATGCTTCGGAAGAGGTTCCGGAAGAGTCCAAGCATATTAAACCAGTTGAGATTTATGTTACATCTGCAAACTGGAAATGGTTATTCAGTTATCCAGAGGAAAAAATTGAAACCGTTAACTATTTAAATATCCCTGCTGGTGTACCAATTCAATTTAAACTGACTTCTGTTGGTCCAATGAATGCTTTCTGGGTACCAGAACTTGGTGGTATGAAGTACACAATGGATGGCATGATTATGGATCTTTATTTACAAGCTGATAAGCCAGGTTCTTACCTAGGCCGTAGCGCGAACTTCTCGGGTGAAGGATTCACTCACATGGAATTCGAAGTTGAAGCAAAAACTAAAGAGAAGTATGACAAGTGGGTAAAAGAAGTACAACAAACTGCTCCTAAACTAACAGAAGATAAGTACAACGAAATTGTTAAACCTGGTGTAGTTGGTCGTATGACATTCTCTAGTCATCACTTAAGTTATGTAGATCCAAAATCACTTGAATATTGTGATTACAACTACTACAAAAACAAAAAATAATAGCTATTATTCCAACAGATTGGAGTGAACACAGTGAAGCTTGATGAATTCTTTGTCACAGGTGACCCGATTATTTACGGTGCAGACGCTTCTATCGTTCTTGTGACATTAGCAATCATTTTCGTACTAACAAAGTATAAAAAATGGAAATGGCTTTGGGACGAATGGTTAACAACTGTTGACCATAAAAAGATTGGGGCCATGTATATTATTTCTGCGGTTATCATGTTATTCCGTGGTGGTATGGACGGGTTAATGATCCGTGCACAGTTAACATTCCCAGAAACAACTTATTTAAATGCTGAACACTATAACGGAATCTTCACAACACACGGTACAGTTATGATTCTTTTCATGGCGATGCCATTCGTTATGGGATTAATGAACCTTGTAGTACCATTACAAATTGGTGCTCGTGACGTTGCATATCCGTTCTTAAATGCTTTAAGTTTCTGGTTATTCTTTGTCGGAGCAATGTTATTCAACATCGCTTTCGTAATCGGTGGTTCTCCAGACGCTGGGTGGACTTCTTACTTCCCAATGGCAGGTACAGAGTTTACTTCTGGTGTAGGAAATAACTACTACGCAATTGCATTACAGATTTCAGGTCTCGGTACGCTAATGACCGGTATTAACTTCCTAGTTACTATCTTAAAAATGCGTACACCTGGTATGACTTTAATGAGAATGCCAATGTTTACTTGGTCAATCTTAATTACAACAGTCATCATTATTTTCGCTTTCCCAGTATTAACAGTTGCTCTTGCATTAATGACATTTGACCGTCTATTCGATGCTCACTTCTTTACGATGGCGAGCGGCGGTATGCCAATGTTATGGGCCAACCTATTCTGGGTATGGGGTCACCCTGAGGTATATATCGTTATTTTACCGGCATTCGGTATTTTCTCTGAAATCATTAGTACATTCTCACGTAAGCGTCTATTCGGTTACAGTGCGATGGTATACTCAATGGTTGCAATTTCTTTACTAAGTTTCGTCGTATGGCTTCACCACTTCTTCACGATGGGTGCAGGTCCAGCGGTTAACTCATTCTTCTCGATTTCGACAATGGCGATTTCGATTCCAACCGGGGTTAAGATCTTTAACTGGTTGTTTACACTGTATAAAGGACGTATTCGTTTTACAGTTCCAATGCTTTGGTCATTGGCATTTATTCCAAACTTCGTAGTCGGTGGGGTTACAGGGGTTATGCTTGGAATGGCAGCAGCTGATTATCAGTACCATAACAGCTACTTCCTAATCGCTCACTTCCACTACGTATTAATCGCAGGTACAGTATTCGCTATGCTTGCTGGATTCACATTCTGGTATCCAAAAATGACTGGTCATATGTTAAATGAACGCCTAGGTAAATGGACATTCTGGATCTTTATGAGCGGATTCAACATCTGTTTCTTCCCAATGTACTTCTTAGGTTTAGACGGTATGACTCGTCGTATGTACACTTACTCTGAAAGTCTTGGATGGGGATGGCTAAACCAAATCGCATCTGTTGGTGCGGTAATGATGGGTATCGGCTTCCTAATTCTTTGCTACAACGTAATTTGGAGTGCACGTCACGGTGAACGTGACACAACTGGAGATCCATGGGATGGCCGTACACTTGAATGGGCTACTCAATCTCCTGTACAACATTACAACTTCGCGAAACTTCCTGAAATTAAAGAAGCTGATGCTTTCTGGTTCATGAAAAAACGCGGAGAAACAGTTACACCAGCAGCAGAAGATATCAAACCAATTCACATGCCAAGTAACTCTGGTGTGCCTATTATTGCGTCTGGATTCTTCGGTCTTGCAGGTTTCGCATTAGTATTTAGCTGGTTCTGGCTTGCAGCAATCGGTGGTATTGGTATTTTAGCTTGCTTAATCTATCGTTCATTCGATTATGATGATGGCTACTACGTAAGCGTTGATGAAATTAAAGAAACAGAACATATAGCATGAGAGGTGAAATGATATGGCGGCTTTAGATAAAAGCTTACCTTTGGAATATCAATCCGAGCAAAGCAGATTGAACATCCTAGGATTCTGGATTTTTCTTGGGGCTGAAATTATGCTGTTCGCAACACTTTTCGCCTCTTATCTAGTACTTGCTGGTCGTACGGCAGATGGCCCAACTCCAGCGCAACTGTTTGAACTTAAAACGCTTTTAATTCAAACATTACTACTTTTAACAAGTAGTTTTACATGCGGTATCGTAATTCACGAAATGCGTAAGAACAACCAAAAAGCAATGCTTGGATGGTTCATCCTTACATTACTTTTAGGTGCAGGTTTCCTATTCTTTGAAATTGAAGAATTCATTTTGTACATTGGTGAAGGCGCAACAATTCAAACAAGTGCTTTCCTATCTGCATTCTTCGTTCTTCTTGGAACACATGGTGCCCACGTAACAGGTGGTATCATTTGGGCAATTTGTGTTATTATCCAAATTTTAAAACGAGGTTTAACACCAGTTACAGCTCGTAAAGTATTTATTATCAGCTTATACTGGCATTTCCTTGATCTTGTTTGGGTATTTATTTACACACTAGTTTACTTGAACGGGATGGTGGCGTAAATGAGTCAAAATAACAACCAAGCAAACGGGCATGCGCATAGCGGATTCCCATGGTCACACGTTTTCGGATTTATTTTATCGCTTGCATTAACGTTCCTAGCTTTATACGTGGCACTTTACACAAACTTGCCACTTTCAACGATCTTAACATCCATTATCGCAATGGCTGTTGCGCAAGCGTTGTTACAATTAATTATGTTCATGCATTTAAAAGAAGGCGAAGGAAGAGTTCAAGTCCTTACAATGATATACAGTTTCTTCGTTGCAACTGCAACAGTTGGTTTAACTGTATGGATCTTCTTCTCAATGTAATGTACATGAAAAAGACTGCTGAGGTTTCTCAGCAGTCTTTTTTTATCTCCTCCCCCTATTACATCCACATTACGGAATTAACAACAGAATCATGAAAAATATACTTATTATGACAAATGTTAAGAAAACTCTTTCTTTATGAAATCGAATTCATATGCGTTGCTTTTCTACCTATTATATGGCTAAATAGGTACTATATTTATTTGAAGGGAGAGAACGCAATGGAACATCATACTTCTGTTCTATCACTTATGGTTGTCGTTGCAATCGCGTTTTTGGTTCCCCTTTTGTTACAACGCTTTAAATTAAAAGCACTTCCTGTCGTTGTTGCAGAAATCATCGCAGGAATCTTTGTAGGTAAAAGTGGGTTTAATATTATTGAGCCAGATATGTGGCTTCAAGTCTTATCGACACTAGGATTTATCTTCTTAATGTTCTTAAGCGGTTTAGAAATTGATTTTTCTATCTTTAAACAAAAAGGGAAAAAGAATACGACAAACGAACCAAACACATTCCAAGCAGCAAGCATTATCTTCTTATTTATTTTCATCTTATCTTATGCCCTATCATTACTATTCGTATGGCTAGGATTCGTGGATAATGCAATGTTTATGACTTTAATTATTTCAACTATTTCTTTAGGTGTTGTTGTACCAACATTAAAAGAAAACAACTTAGGAAAAACGGCAATCGGACAAATCATTTTATTAGTCGCTGTTATTGCAGATTTAGTTACAATGATTTTGCTCGCTGTATTCGTCGGATTAAATTCCGAAAGCGGCCAAAGCATGTGGCTCCTTCTTCTTCTATTCGGCGCTGGTATTGTTATTTACTTCGTTGCAAAACGCTTTAAAAACATTCCATACTTAGATAGCTTAAAAGCTGGTAGTGTACAAATTGATACACGAGCTGTTTTTGCACTCATCTTAATATTAGTTGGGTTATCTGAATCTGTTGGAGCTGAAAATATTTTAGGTGCCTTCTTAGCAGGGGTACTCGTATCGTTATTATCACCAAATGAAGATATGGTAGAAAAACTGGATTCCATCGGATATGGTTTCTTCATTCCTATTTTCTTCGTGATGGTTGGCGTAAACTTAGAGGTTTGGTCTATTTTTAAAGAACCTTCTAGTATGCTAATGATCCCAATTTTAATTGTAGGACTCTTTATTTCAAAACTGTTACCATCACTCGTTTTACGAAAATGGTATCCACGTAATATCGTACTAGGAAGTGCCATCTTATTAACATCGACACTTTCTTTAGTTATTGCAGCTGCACAAATTGGTGAAAAACTAGGGATCATTAGTCCAAGTTTATCTGCTTCCCTTATTTTAAGCGCAGTTATTACTTGTATTTTTGCACCTATATTATTTAAAAAAATGTTCCCAAAAGTAGAAACACCAAAACCAAAAGTTTCTATTATTGGCGCAAGCAGAATTACCCTTCCGTTATCACTTGATTTAAAACGAGAAGATTATGACGTAACACTATATATGATGCGTCAAAATAAAATAAATGATGAGGAAGCGAAATCACATGACTTCCCTATCGTAAAATTAGATGACATCACAATCGCTTCATTAACTGAACAAACGGCATTTCATGCAGACCGGGTTGTTGTTGCAACAAGCGATGATGAACAAAACTTATTATTAGCAGAACATGCAAAAGAACTAGGTGTTGAACATGTTATTGCAAGTGTAGAAGATCCACTTCTACAAGAAAAAGCAACGCAAGAACATATCGCCGTATTCTCAACAATTAACTCTACACGCATTCTGTTACGTGCACTAATTGATAAACCGAGTCTCGTGCGCTTAATTACAACTGCAAATGAAACTGTTCGTGAGGTTGAACTACGCAGCAATACATATAACGGTGTTGCACTACGTCGCCTTCCGTTTTTAGGCGATGTACTCGTTATTCAAATTTACCGCGGTAATAAAGCATTAATCCCGCATGGTGATACGAGACTACAACATGGTGATACATTGCTTGTCACAGGTTCAAAAGAACATATTGATACGTTGAAAAACATATTAGAATAAAAAATGCCCCTCACATAATTGAGGGGCATTTTTTTCCATTTCATATGGTAAAATGTTACTATCACATATTATGAGGATGGATCACATTATGTCTATTGTAACTTTAGCTCTTTTATTATTGGCGGAAATACTCGTTGCCATTATTCTCATCGGTGTTAGCATTGAAATTTGTAGTTATGGATGGAAAAAATCGAATGGAATAAAATACTCTTGCCTCTTACTTTCACTCCTTCTCGGAACTGCTAGCATACTCGGACTTTTCGCCGCACCTGCCTATTTCTTTATACAACTAACAGAAAACGCCTTATAAGAAAGGATGTTCATATGATTACCGTGAAAAATATTGAGGGATCTGAAACTTACGTATTACGTCAAAAAATTTTACGCCCGAATCAAACATTAGCAGATTGTAAATACTCTTCCGACTATGAAACAGACACCTTTCACTTAGGCGCATTTATAAACGATGAACTGATTAGTATCGCTTCCTTCTCAAAAGAAATATATCCTGACTTGCTAGCAGGTGCTCATTACCGTCTACGAGGAATGGCCACATTACCTGAATTTCGAAACAAACGTGCTGGAAGCTCCTTAATTCAGAAGGCGGAGCAAGTCTTGCAAGAACGCCAAGCAAATATATTATGGTGTAATGGCCGAATTACTGTAGCTGACTATTACAAGCGCTTAGGCTTCCAAGAACATGGTGAAATCTTTGAAATTGAACCGATTGGCCTTCATAAAGTACTATATAAAAGAATATAAGAAAAGCTTTCCCCACTATGGGAAAGCTTTTCTTATATTTCAATCTTCACTTTTTATTCTCTTCATATATATGTATATAAACAAACTAGGAACTAAAAAACAAGCAAACATAATAAGTCCTGTCATACTAATTTCCTTTATCGAAATATCTGGTGTTACAACGATACAAATAGCTAAAATACCAATAACAATACCTACCGGAATGAATAGTAGCTTCATAAAATAACTACGCGATACTCCGCCCGTATGCTCATACACTTCCACCGAATTTTTTAAGTTTAAAAAATTAATAACTATTATCCCGCACATAAATACCATTAATAAATCTGAAACACTTTCATACCCTGCACCTTGCAAAACGTAGCGATAAAAAACAATACCTAGTATGACGATATTTTGTAAGATGAAAACGAGTCTAATATGTTTTAGCCCCTCAATCATTAAACGTTCATCCTTCACGATTCTCATCCCCTCACTCCTCTTCCTCCCAAAATAAATCATTTAATGTTTTGTCTACCGCATAACAAATTTTCAAACATAAATCTAAAGACGGGTTGTATTTCCCCTTCTCAATTAAACTAATCGTTTGCCTTGTAACGCCTACTTTTTCTGCTAATTGTTGCTGTGTTAAATCTAACTGAACACGCGCGACTTTTATTTTACTTACAGCCATTCATGTTCCTCCTCTACCTTTATTGTAACATATATATTCCATTAAGTAATTTATATTTTACGTATTTAATTTGATTTCCACCTTATTATACACAAAAAAAGGCCTCTCATAAGAAGCCCCCTTTTCTATATTATAAGAATAAATGACATCCAAATAAAATTGTAAATAAGTATAGTAACGGATGTACTTCCATCCCTTTCCCCTTCACAATCTTTAAGACTGGATACACTAGAAATCCAATTGCAATTCCATTCGCAATACTAGACGTTAACGGAATACCAACGAAAATTAAAAATGCTGGTAATGCATCATCAAATTCATTCCAATTAATATCACGAAGACTTTGTGCCATTAAACTACCTACAATAATTAATGAAGGAGCTGTAATAGCGGCTACACTTGATAAAGAAGCAATGACAGGGCTGAAGAATGCCGTTATAATCGTTAGACCGACAACTACAATACCTGTTAATCCCGTTTTACCACCTGCAGCAATACCCGCTGACGATTCAATCGTCGCTGCTGTTGGGCTTGTTCCAAAAATAGAGCCTGTAGTCCCACCAATTGCATCTGCAATAAACGCTTTACCAAAACGTTTCTCAGTATTATCTGTAATTAAGCCTGCTTGTTTAATTAAACCAAGTAATGCACCTGTTGTATCAAATAACAGTACAAGTAAAAATGAAAATACAACGCCATATAATCCGTATTCCATTACATCTGAAAAGGCGTTGATTGGGTTTGAAACGATAATACCCTCTGGTAAATGAGGCATCGCGACAATTTTATCCTCAAACTTCAGTTGCCCTGTAAAGAAAGCGATAACTCCCGTCACAATCATACTAATAAATAATGCACCGCTCACACGCAATGCCATTAATACCGCCGCTAATATTAAACCAATTAAAGTTAAAATAACGGCTGGAGAATGAAAATCACCAATCGTAACTAAATTAGATGGATGATCAACGATAATTCCAGAAAGGCGTAATCCAATAAAAGCAATAAATAGTCCAATTCCACCTGCAATTGCATGTTTTAAACTATCTGGAATTGCGACAATTAGCTTTTGCCTAAATGAAGTGAAAGATAATAAAAGAAAAATGATACCCGTTACAAATACTGCTGAAAACGCAATGACATATGTAATCCCCTCTGCCTGTTGAACAACAGAATAAGCAAAATACGCATTCATTCCCATAGCTGGAGCAATAACAATTGGATAGTTAGCTAAAAACGCCATACATAGCGTCCCTACAACCGTCGCAATAATAGTTGCTGTAAAAGCTTGATCAAATGGTACACCTGCATCAGATAATATTTTCGGATTGATGACAAGAATATACGCAAATGTAAAAAAAGTTGTGATGCCAGCTAAAAGCTCTTGCTTCACAGAAGTGTTATATTTTTGTAATTGAAACATGGTTATGTACCCTTCCTACATCTGAATTATTATCACACATTCTTTTTCTTACTAGTATGTGAGAAAATATAATACTTAATCTTAACAATCAATAAAAAGAAGAGTCAATATATTCACTAATAGTTCGAATTTTAAGTTTAAGTCTGACAAGTACAGATGTAGTACAGTTAATCATGTTTATTTTTGTAGCATAACAGATGGAAATGTTTTATAATTTGAAATAGTTAAATATTTAGTAAACGCATTCAAATATCGTTCACTCTACAAGGAGGATTCTTCTCATGCAGCACACAAACAAATCTGAAACTTTAAATCGAGGTTTAAAAGAACGACATATTACTTTAATGTCACTCGGTTCAGCTATTGGCGTTGGACTATTTTTAGGATCTGCCTCTGCTATTAAACTAGCTGGCCCTTCTATTCTACTAGGTTATATGATCGCTGGACTCGTTATTTTTTTCATTATGCGAGCACTTGGAGAAATGGCAATTGAACAACCTGTTGCCGGTTCTTTTAGTAAATATGCTTCTGATTACCTTGGACCATTAGCTGGCTACATTACCGGTTGGAACTACTGGTTCTTATGGGTTGTTACTTGTATGGCTGAAATTACAGCAGCTGGCATTTACATGCAGTACTGGTTCCCAGATATCCCGCGCTGGACTTGGGCGTTACTCGCTCTATTATTAATGAGTGCTTTCAACTTCTTGTCCGTAAAAGTATTTGGAGAACTTGAATTTTGGTTTGCTCTCATCAAAATTGTCACAATTATCTGTATGATAATTATTGGAGCTGGGATTATTTTATTCGGATTCGGAAACGGCGGTATCGCTACTGGTATTTCAAACCTTTGGTCACATGGTGGCTGGTTCCCAAATGGTTTTTCTGGGTTACTACTCTCCATGCAAATGGTGTTATTCGCTTATTTAGGCGTTGAATTAATCGGTGTTACAGCTGGTGAAGCTCAAAATCCGAAAAAAACACTCGCAAAAGCTATCGATAACGTATTTTGGAGAATATTACTGTTCTACGTTGGGGCTCTATTCGTTATGATGGCAATTTATCCATGGAACGAACTTGGTGAGAAAGGAAGTCCATTCGTTTTAACATTCCAGCAAATCGGTATCGCAAAAGCAGCAGGGATTATTAACTTTGTCGTATTAACAGCAGCTCTTTCTTCTTGTAATGGTGGTTTATTTAGTACAGGCCGTATGCTATTTACATTAGCTCAGCAGAAAAAAGCTCCTGAAAGATTCGGTCGTTTAAATAAAAACGGCATTCCAAGTCAAGGTATTGTAGCAACAGCTATCGTTTTACTCATTGGTGTTATATTAAACTATCTTGTGCCCGCAAAAGTATTTACATGGCTCACTAGTATTTCAACTTTCGGAGCAATTTGGACTTGGGGCATCATATTAGTCGCTCAAATTAAGTTCCGTAAAGGATTGCAAACTGATAAAAAGGACAAGCTAACATATAAAATGCCTTTACATCCATTCAGTTCATATTTCTCACTCGCTTTCCTTGCACTCGTATTAGGTATAATGGCGTATTCAGAAGATACAAGAATTGCATTAATTGTTGGTCCTATTTGGCTTATTGGTTTAGCTATCGTGTATTATATGAAAGGGTTTCATAAAATTGATGAAACACCTAATTCAAAAATTAGTTAAACAAAACATCCCTTCCTTATTAATTGGAAGGGATGTTTTTATATCTATATAAATATTTCTCAACAAAATTCACGGTATTTTTACAATTTTTTAATATTTTTTACGTTTTCTGTCTTTATTTTTTCAGAAAAATAAATTACATTATTAAAGCACATATATTTATTATTAGGGGGATTCTTCTATGAAGAATAAAAAATGGATTACATTTTCTTTAGCAACAGCAATTACACTAAGTATAGGAGCTTCGTTCATTCCGTCTACTTATGCCGAAAGCTCAGTGGACCCAGCTCCTGAAATTGCTGCAAAAGTTGTAAATCAAAATAACGGGAAGAAAGTATTATTCGATAATACACACGGTCAAACTGCCGGGACAGCTGACTGGGTTATTGATGGTGGCTTTTCTGATTTTGGAAACGGCATTGCCCAAAACGGATATCATGTAAAAGAACTACGTAAATCAACACCGATTACATACGAAGATTTAAAAAACTACAATGTGTTTATCGTTCCAGAAGCAAATATTCCTTACAAAAAATCTGAACAAGATGCTATGTTACAATACGTGAAAAATGGCGGTAGTATCTTCTTTATTGCAGATCATTATAATGCAGATCGTAACAAAAATCGCTGGGACTCTTCTGAAGTATTTAATGGATATAGACGCGGTGCATGGGATAATCCTGCAAAAGGAATGTCTAGTGAAGAAGGAAATTCACAAGCTATGCAAGGAGTAGAAAGCTCTGATTGGCTATCTGACAACTTCGGTATTCGCTTCCGCTACAATGCAATCGGTGATGTTTCTGCTAAAAATATTGTGTCACCTGAACAATCATTTGGCATTACAAAAGGTGTTTCATCTGTAGCAATGCATGCTGGTTCTACCCTAGCCATTACAAATCCAAAACTAGCAAAAGGACTTGTTTATCTTCCAGAAAACCCATCAAAATGGAATAATGCTGTTGATAGCGGTGTTTATAACGGCGGTGGTGTTGCAGAGGGGCCTTATGCCGCTATCGCTAAAGTAGGACTTGGGAAAGCTGCCTTTATCGGTGACTCCTCTCCAGTTGAAGATGCATCACCAAAATACGTTCGTGAAGATTCTGGCCAAACGAAGAAAACTTACGATGGTTATAAAGAAGAAAACGATGCTATCTTACTAGAAAATATCGTAAATTGGCTATCGAATAAAGAAACATTTACAAGTTTGGATCAAGTAAATGGTTTACAACTTGATTTACCTACCACTTTACAAACATTTGAGCAACCAAACTTATCAACTGAGCCACAACCTGAACCTTGGAGTGCGCCAAATGCAGGTTATCAATGGTTTAATACAAACACTTTCAAACCAGGTTCATACGGTTATAACGGTGCTGTAACAGCAAACGACTACGTAGTTACACACCCTAGCACTCTACCAAACAATGAAGTGTTCCAAATGAAAATTCAAGTAAATAACTTATTACCAAACACAACATACAATAATTACTCTTTAGGTATATTCACTACTGGCGGTACACAAGTAGCAAAAGTTCAAAATACAAATGGTACTTGGCCATCTGCTTTCGGATATAGTAGTGCATTCTCTTTCACAACAAACAGCTTAGGTTCTGCTGAGAAAATTGTGAACGTACAAATCGATTCAAATACAGCTGGACAAGCAACGCTTCGTCTACGCCAAAATACAACAGCGAAATATAGTGAAACTGTAACGATTAATAAGAAATAATGAAAAAGGCAATCCGGATATGGATTGCCTTCTTTCTATTTCTCTTCTTTTGAGAAAAACATCCTTGAAATAACGATACCTATACTACCTACTATTAAGAATAACACTGCCCTAATCATCATCGATACTTCTGGTAAGTCCAAAAGGAATAGTTTCCCTATCGTTACGACTAACACGACTAAGCCGGCATACAATATTTCATTCATATTTTTATTCCGTCCAAGCCAAACTGCAAATAATGCATATACCATCCATAATAACGATACCGATACACTTATTATACTTCCATCTGTAGAAAGCACTTCACCGACCCTAGTAATTGCAATAAATACGATAACCATAAACCAATAGAGTGCTATAGAATAAACATATTTTCCAAAGCTCCTTAACACATCTTTCGCTTGTTTCATGCAGTAATAAAATGTACCTATTAAAATAAGATGAGCAACAAATCCAGATGAAAGGAAATGATCAAACGGGCTAAAAATAGTCTGTATCATTCCAATCGCGTAAATCGTCGCACTAACATACAATTTCACCTGTTGTTTTACTTTAATAGCAGTCACCATACCGAGGAAACCTTGTAATAATAATACAATCGCTGCATTCACTAAACTATACTCATATAAAATCGCTAAACTAAATGCACCCATTGCGAAACCAAATAAAAGATTTGTAAATGTAGAATGTTGATTCTTCCTATATTCAAACACGAACATAATAGCGTGCACGAGTGCGCTAATCATTAATCCCCATGTTGTAAATTCAGGTATTTTTGAAATGGCTAATATAAAGAAAACTGCATTCGCACTAAATATCGCCAAACGGGGTTCTACTATAAAACTTCTCTCCGTAAACATATGCCAAAATAATAGTAAGTGAATCAAACCATAAACAACTGTTAACTGTATTTGCAAATCCTCTACTAACATTGACATAATAGCAAAGAAGACAAAAAGGACAATAGCAGCAACAACATAAGAAATCATATATAAATACTGATAACGATTTTTCAGCGCATACCATAACAAGCTAAGTGTTAGTATCGTCTCATATCCAAAGAAAATATAAGGATTAGGAGTCGTACTATTTAATAAGAATGGTACGAAGAAAGCTCCTACCGCTACGAAGATAGTAAGATATTCCGATTGATACCTCTTCGCTACATAAATACCTAAAATGACCCATGCAATATTACATACAAACGCAACACTTGCTGGAATAAATCCATATAAATAATGTGCCGCAAATGTCGTTAAAACTATACCCGTAATACTTCCTCCTGCTAATACTAAACCCAACGCTTGCCGCTCTCGTTTAATTTGAATATCCCCTATATAATAAAAAACGATTGATAGGACAATACCAAACACAATTCGTATTGCTGGTGTTAATAATCCAGCATCTACCCCTGCTTTAAATAACCATATTACTCCAAGTAACATAATGCCAACAAATATGCGTGGTAACCAAGTTTGGCAAAGCTTAATAATATTAAATGGTTCTGGTTTAAAAGCAGATATATCCACTTGTTTTATCTCACGTTCTTGCACAGGCTCTTTTATTGTAACTACTTCTTCTTTTTGCTTTTCCTCCATCACCGTTTCAATATATTCTTTCTTTTCCTTCCTAACATGTTGCTGAGCATTTTCTACTTCTATTTCTCTTTGTTTTGCTTTCAATTCAAAAAGTGCTTCTTGCATCGTTTCAATTGTCGTTTCGAGTGCTTCTATTTTCTTATTTAAATCTTTCTTCATACACTCCCCCCTCATCACCCATTCAAAATCTATATATTACCAATTATCTTTATCATACTCTTAGTCTATTCATTTTCAATACCATTTTTCCAAAAAAAGGTGTTTTCCGAAGTAGGAAAACACCTTTTTACTCATTTGTTCTTATTTAAAACGCTACTCACGATAACGCCAATACAAACACCTATAATAGCTGGAACAATCCACCCAACACCTTCTGTATAAAACGGAATGTATTTCAATACTGGTGTCCACTGATTCATCATCACATTTTTATTGAAAATATCGATTGCACTAAATACCGCTACAATCCCAACTGTTACTGCATATACGTATGCATACTTTCCAATATACTTATGGAATAACCCTAAAATAATAAGCGTTAATGCAACTGGATAAATAAACCCAAGAATCGGTACTGATACTTTTAAAATTTGTGTTAATCCTAAATTAGCTAAAATCATACTAACAAAACTTAATATAAATGCCCAAACTTTATAAGTTACTTTCGGAAATGCACTTGCGAAAAATTGACTACAAGATGTAACAAGTCCAATTGAAACACATAAACACGCGATCGTAAAAATAAGACCTAATAATACGACCCCACCTTGTCCAAATAACGTCGTCATCACTTGTGCTAATACGTTCGCCCCATTATCAAACGTACCTAACGAACCGCTAATTGAACCAACATATCCAAGTATGACATAAATAATAGATAATAATAGTCCTGCACCAATTCCAGCAATACTCATATATTTCGCTAAACTTTTATCATCTTCAATACCTTTTGCGCGTAAAGCATTTGCAATAACAATCCCAAAAATTAAAGCTGCTAATGCATCCATCGTTAAATACCCATCTAAAAACCCTTGGAACATAGGAGCTTGTCCATAGTTTCCAGCAGCCTCTTTCACACTACCTACTTGTGTAAACATGCTCTTTATAAAGATAAGGGCAATCATACCTAATAATAACGGTGTTAAAACCTTTCCGAACAACCCCATTAATTTAGACGGTGATAAACTTAACCAGTACACAATACTAAAGAAAATAACCGTGTAACATAATAAAACTACGCTTCCCGCTTCTGTGAAGAACTGCCCTGGTCCCATTTCAAAAGCTAAACTTCCTGCACGTGGTATACCAAGACCTGGTCCAATAAATAAATACACGATACATGGAAAAATAATAGCAAATGAAGAATGAACTCTACCCGCTAACGTTTGAAAGCTTCCCGCTTTCGCAATCGCGATAACACCCAATATAGGAAGACCTGTTGCTGATATAATAAATCCTATTAACGAAATCCACACATGTTCTCCTGCTTCATACCCAAGGAAAGGTGGGAATATAAGATTCCCCGCTCCAAAGAACATCGAGAATAACATAAGACTAATCAGTAAAATTTCTTTTTTCTGTAACAATTTCATTTATTTCTCCTTCTTTAATCTCATCTTTTATGAAATCAATTTCACAAAAAAAAAGTGCAATAACCCGCTTCCTTACAAAGAAAACATAGTCCATAGTCTACCACAAAAGAAACACCCATTCTATAGCTATATCTCTTTTCCAATTTCTTCTGAAAAATCAACCTTTCCCCGCATTAACGGGCAGTAAGACTCCCTTCTAATAATTAAGCTGATAACCAGATATCCAGAGGGAGTCAAACTGCCCTTAAAAGCCCGATTCGTGCAACTAATACTCATGTTAGAATGAAATCTTCAAACACGAGTAAAGCTTCACTTCATTGACTTATAATAGTTAATAAGGTAAAATATTAAATATACAAAATTATTAACTTTGTTTTTGTTTGTGTCAGGAGGAAAATAACATGGAATCAGCGATACAACTAGAAAAAGAACAACAAAGAAAAAAGAAACATCCTCCAGGTTTATACTTACTCTTCTTTACAGAAATGTGGGAAAGATTTAGTTACTATGGATTACGAGGATTATTAACATTATATTTAACGACAGCTTTAGTAAGCGGTGGTCTTGGGTTTAGTCCTGCATGGGCACTCTCTATTTACGGATTTTATACTGGAGCCTGTTATTTCACACCAATGATTGGTGGATACTTAACAGACCGTTTTCTAGGTAGACGAAAAGCGATCACAATTGGTGGTATAACAATGGCAATCGGTAACCTTACACTATTTGCCATGCAAAACCAAGTCGGCCTATACCTCGGATTAGCGCTTATTATTATCGGTAATGGATTCTTCAAACCGAATATCTCTACACTGGTTGGAGAATTATACGAAGAGAATGATCCAAAACGTGATAGTGCATTTACCATTTTCTATATGGGTATTAACGTCGGGTCATTTTTAGCTCCACTCGTTTGCGGATTTTTATCAGAAAATTTATTCAAAACAACAGTTGATGGCGTTGTACATTACGGATTCCGTTACGGTTTCTTAGCCGCTTCAATTGGAATGATCATTGGACAAATTTTATTTACAACATTATCAAATCGCTTCCTTGGTGATATTGGTAAAAAACCAACTCGCGATTTGCAAACAACAGATGGACAACCATCAGTAGGAGATACACCGTTAACAAAAAAAGAAAAACAACGTACCGCAGTTATCGTCATTTTAACATGCTTCGTTGTCTTCTTCTGGGCTGGCTTTGAACAAGCTGGTAGCTCATTAACATTATATACAAACAAATTTGTAGACCGCTCTGTGTTCGGATGGGAAGTTCCAACATCTTGGTTCCAATCGGTCAATCCATTATTTATTATTTTACTTGCTCCAGTCATTTCAGCATTATGGGCAAAACTTGCAACTCGCAAGCGCGGGGATTTAAAAATCCCAACTAAAATGGGACTTGGTATGATCTTGCTTGGTATCGGTTATATCATTCTCGTTATCGCTACATTAAAAACAGGTAGTGATGAACATAACATTACAGAAAAAGCAAACTTACTATTTATCGTCTTTACGTATCTTTTCCATACGTTAGGTGAGCTATTCTTATCACCTGTTGGACTATCAATGGTTAGTGCACTTGCCCCAGTAAAACTTGCTTCTTTATTAATGGGAGTATGGTTAGCAAGCTCAGGAATTGCTAACATTTTAGGCGGACAACTTGCAAGCTTCACAACTTCACTTGGATATGCTGAAGTATTTACAGTAATCGGAGCTGTAGCAATTGTATTAGGTTGTGTTTTATTACTAATTTCTAAGAAACTAGTGAAATGGATGGATTAAAAAAAGATGAGGGGATTTCCCTCATCTTTTTTTATTTCTTCGCCTTCGTTCCTACTAAATCACCAGCAACAACGTAACGCTTAGAATTATCTTTCACAGATACACATGTAATAAGCGTTATTTCATCTTTCCCATGATCCTCAACAACTTCCCACTTATCAGGAGTTACTTCAGATACACCAGTAACCGCATATTCATATTCGTTTTCATTATCATACAAATAAATTTTGTCACCTTTTTTTAAAGAGGCTACATCACTAAATAAAACACCTTTTTTAGACATGTTATGTCCTGCTAATGCATAATTGCCTTTTCCCATTACTTGATTTTCTTTTACTGTTGCTGCACCTGATAATAGGTTTTTCTCAGTAGAAGATTTTAAAACAGGAAGTTCTAATGAAACACTCGGAATCGAAATACGACCAATTACTTGTTTCTTATCTAATGATGCATTCGCTACTTCTGCCAAGTCTGGTTGATCAATTTTCGAAGCATCTACAAATTCCGTCTCATGTTTTTCATAATCCATCTTTTGAACAGCCTGCACATTTTCAGTCTGTTTCTTTTCAGCCTGATATCCATCATAAAATGGCTTTCCGATTAACACACCACCTACAACAAATAGAAGGATTGCTACTATACTATAAATTCTTTGCTTATTCATATACAATTCCTTTCCCTTACAAAATCTTACTCTATATAAAATGATAAGATAATATTGCTATATGTACAAGTGTAAGCTAAAAAGAAACCTTCTTGCCGATGCAAGAAGGTTTCTTTTTAAGCGATTTTATTTCGATATAAGGATACGTGAAAAATTGTCATTTGAATAAAGAACATACTAAATACAATATATATTGGATATGCAGGAACATATAGATTAACAATTGGAGAAAGAGTTAAAAAACCAACCGCACAAGGCAACACGTACCATAGTGACATAAATGTAGTACGACAAGCCTTTTCTGTAATTGCCTTTTCCCGCTCATCCTCTTGAGGAAATAATAGCGGAAACATCCAATACGAGAGCTCTTTATATTTTTTCTTTTGAATTTTATAAAGAACAGTCGATACAATACCAAATATTAAAAGTAATCCTAGCGGCATTAAACTCAGTGAAATTTCAGATGGTACTCTCTCCGTTTGAATAAAATTAGCGACTTCAATAGTAAAATAATACAACTCAATAAACGCCCAACCTGCTAATACCATTAAAAGTACATTTAGCATATAAGAAAATACGAGTCTATTCATCCTCTTTCCCCTCC
>NZ_JAKUFT010000057.1:0-32968 GCF_022663605.1 Bacillus cereus group sp. BfR-BA-01379 | reverse complement strand
CGATGGTCCACCTATTTCATGAGAATCAATTTTCACTTTCGGATCTACCACTAATTCTCTTTCTGTAACGATAGAAACCCCTATACCAACGCGTCCATTTCCATTTGGGATGGTCTTTGCATTTAGATCTTCTTTTAACTGTTTTCCATTCCTCTTGTACTCAATATTTACTGTATCTCCTTCTTTTTTCCCTGTCATATATTCAATAAATTGCTCCGTCTTTTCAAATGTTTTTCCGTCGACAGCTACGATGACATCTCCAAGTTTAAGCTTTCCTTCTGACGGCATCCCTTTCGCTACACCAGCAACCAATACACCTTTATTTTCAAAAGAAACAGTACGATTTGCACGTTTATAAGCATTATAAATTGCTGCATTTTGCGAATCTTTCATCGCATAATTTTGGCGAAATTGATATTCTTCATCACTTTCACCTTTTTGCAATATTTCTTCTGCTTTCGAAATATGTGTATATTTATTAAACTGTGCCGCTATTAAATTCACCACATTTGCTGGTCCCATTGAAACCGTAACAAGCATAAAATCACCGGATTCTTTCGTTCCACCCTCAACTTGAACGTAAGGCTCTAATTTGGCCGCCATTCCTGGTTTTGTTACATAATACGGTAAACGTACGTAAACCAGTAACATCGCCAATATAACCCCTATTAAAATTGCATATATAAACCGAAAACGCTTAAACATTATGTTTCTCCTTCCATTGCTCAATTAATAAAAAAATATTTGCAACATGTTTTTCCGCTTCTACTTCTCCAACTCGAATAATGTCTTCAATATTTGTAAAAGCACGTGAACTAAATTGTTCTACAGCTGGTCGCATCATTAAATCCGATGCAATTTGCCGATTCATCACAAGCTCATGTTGCATAATTTCAATACTCTGCATAATTACATCATAAATAGACGTAACCTCTCCATTCACTTTAATCGGGGATACATCAACAGCAATAACAATATCGGCACCTAACTCTTTCACAACCGATACTGGAATGCGATCAATCACTCCGCCATCCACCAATAATCGTCCATCTATTTTTTCTGGTACAAACACTCCAGGTACAGATATGCTAGCTCTTACCGCCTCTGCAACAGGACCACTTGTAAAAACTACTTTTTCCCCCTTCAAGATGTCAGTAGCCACAACAGCCGTCGGGATATCTAACTCTTCTAAATTTTTATTATATGTAAACATTTTAATCATATCTTTGACACGTTTTCCAGCAATAAATCCCATTTTCGGAACCGTAAAATCTAAATAATATTTCCTCTTAAAAACATTTGCCAGTTTATACAGCCTTTCAACGTTTGAGCTAGCTGCATAAAATGTACCTACTAAAGCCCCCATACTACTTCCTGCAATCATATGAATCGGTATACCATTTTCCCTTAAAACTTTTATAACACCAATGTGAGCAAACCCTTTTGCGCCACCAGATCCGAGAGCTAAACCTATTTTCGGTTCTTTCATTTTTCTCACCCTTTAATTTTTTTCATTCCTTTTTTCATACTTATGGTCTAAATTCACCACGTATCCACGTATACTGAAATGAACGTTTTTTGGGACAAAGGGGGATTTATTTACATGTATGAAAAATGGAAAACGGCTTTCCTTACCATATCAACATTGTTTTTAACCTTTTCTCTTGTACTCCACCCCCAAGCTGCTTTGCAAGCTTCCATTCGAGGGTTAAATATATGGTGGGAAGTTGTATTCCCTTCACTTTTACCGTTTTTCATCATTGCGGAACTTCTAATTAGTATTGGTGTTGTAAAATTTATAGGTGTTATATTAGAACCACTCATGCGACCACTTTTTCGCGTTCCAGGGATAGGTGGATTTGTTTGGGCAATGGGAATGGCTTCAGGATTCCCTGCTGGCGCCAAATTAAGCGCTAGACTGCGTAAAAGTAATCAGCTAACACAAATCGAAGCAGAGCGCCTCGTATCTTTTACAAACTCATCTAATCCACTCTTTATTTTTGGAGCTGTTTCTATCGGTTTTTTCAATAATCCGAAATTAGGAATCGTATTAGCTGCTGCACATTATTTAAGTAACTTTGCTGTCGGGTTATTGATGCGTTTTTACGGCAATAGCAACGTTTCCACGAATGATAAACATACTACTAAAAAACGTCCTTTTCAAAACCCTTTTTCAATCCTACACGAGACACGCATACAAGAAAAAAGACCAATAGGAAAATTACTTGGGGACGCTATCGTTTCTTCTATTCAAACGTTACTTATGATTGGTGGATTTATTATTTTATTCTCTGTTTTAAATAAAATGATTACTGTATTTCATATTACAGCAGCACTTTCTTTTATTATGCAACATATTTTATCATTCTTCCAACTAACTACAGAATTTAGCATTCCGATATTATCAGGCATTTTTGAAATGACACTCGGAAGCCAAATGATTAGTCAAGTAAATGAAACACCCCTCTTGCAGCAAGCTATGGTAACTAGCTTTATTTTAGCATTTAGCGGCCTTTCTATTCAGGCACAAGTTGCTAGCATATTAGCTGAAACAGACATCCGATTTAAGCCTTATTTTTTCGCGCGAATTATTCAAAGTATTCTTGCTCCTATTTTCACTTTTATATTTTGGAAACCATTTTATGAAAAAGTAACCTCTTTTTCACCTATGCAACAAGATATCCCCGTATTTTTACCAAATCATTCTTCTATATTGCATGAAATTTGGACATCTTTTGTGCACTATGGACCGATATTCACATTATTTTGTTTATATGTATATGTTATCTTATTATTTTTTCGTAGTAACAAAGAAAAACCCCGTTCACTTTAACGGGGTTTGAAACTTTTCTTTTAAAGCACGTTCTACAACAGGAGGTACAAGATCCACTACGCTTCCGCCATATCTCGCAACTTCTTTCACAATGCTCGAGCTTAAAAATGAATATTGATTGTTTGTCATAATAAAAAAGGTTTCAATATTTTCATCTAATTTTCGATTCATAGAAGTAATTTGCATCTCATATTCAAAATCAGAAACCGCTCGTAACCCACGTAAAATCGCGTTTGCATTACGCATTTTCGCATACTCCACTAATAGTCCACTATGTGAATCTACCTTTACATTCGGGATATCCTTTGTTGCTTCTCGAATTAAATCTAAACGCTCTTCAACTGAAAAAAACGGTTTTTTTGACGAGTTGTTTAAAACTACTACGTATACCTCATCAAATACTTTTGCTCCCCTTTTAATAATATCCAGATGCCCAAGGGTAATTGGATCAAAACTTCCCGAAGAAATAGCTATACTAGTCATTCCGTCCCCTCACCTTCATACTTATAAATCGATATTGCCGTAATCCCATAATTTTCAGCTCTTACTTTCACAAGTCTCCCTATAGAATCAGGTAAAACCACATCATTACCATGCTCTGACATAATTAATCCATCTCTATGTAACAATCCATGTTGATCCATCACACTAATTAAAGATACAATTTTTTGATCTTTATATGGAGGATCAATTAATATAAGATCGAATGATATTTCACGTTTTATAAGAGCCTTTACCGCACGTTCTGCATCATTTCGATATACTTCAGCTTGTTCCTGTATGCGACAACTTTCTAAATTTTGATGGATTACCTTTATCGCTTTGTTATCTCGATCAACAAAGATTGCTTTATCAATCCCTCTACTTATAGCCTCGATTCCAAGACCACCACTACCGCCAAATAAATCAAGAGCGGTACCGCCATCAAAATAAGGACCTATCATATTAAAAATTGATTCTTTTACTTTATCTGTCGTTGGACGTGTTGTATTACCTGGCACCGCTTTAAGTGGATGCCCTTTACATTTTCCTGAAACTACTCTCATCTGTTGTCACTACCTTTATTTCAATCTATCGAGCAACTATAGAAAGCCTTCCTCCATTCGGTAACCGCTACCAAACTATACGATTCCATTCATCTTTCAACGAACACTAGAAGGACTTAACTTAAAATAACCGCTCAGCATTTTTATGTATTCATCTCACTATTCGCTAACACGAACTATTCATTTCACTTTACCTTTTTTATCCTATCATAAAATAAAAAAAAGAAAAATAAAAAGCCAAACATAAAATTTAATTTCATGATGTATATCTTCATTTAGATTGGACATAAATAATTATAACAACATCACCTTCGATGTTGTTGCCAACCGCGGAGAAGACTTACGTTTCCCCATAAGTTCTTCCTCCGGTTTCTCCTCTCCCTTTGCCTTCTTACTAGTACAAGCTAGTATAAGAAGGGCCCTGCTTTGCAGGGTTTTTTTTCTTTGTCTACTTTTCATTTAAAAAATGAGATGGTACAGTAAGTAAAAGAAAGAGGAGGAAAAAATATGATTCAACGCTTTATAGAACTCGGAGAAGGCTACTCTGATTTATATGAATTACTTGAAATTGCCAAATCAAATCAAGAACGTATAACACATATGTTACAATTTGAAACGATTAAAAATGAAAAAAAAGTGTGCTCACTTGTTGTAATATTAAAGCCGACTACTACTGGTGATTTCCAACCATTATACATATGTCGTGAAGGCATTCCTGTACTTGAAAATAAAAAAAGTAAGCGCGTCATTTTATTTGAAGAAACAGCAGAACAACTAGGAAAAAAAGTAACTACCTTTACAGTAAAACCATCCACAACTTTCCCAGAAAAAGAACTGTTCTTCAATCATTTAATTGGTATTTTACGAATGAATAATTTCATTCCTCCAATGAAATAACACTTGATTTCAAATAAAAAATCCCCCGCTAAAATTAGCAGGGGATTTTTTATTAGCTATAATCGTATTCTTTTGCCCGATCAGGACGTGAATTTTCAAACTCCGTTTTTAAATACGGGCGGTACGACGGTTCTATCTTTTTCACAAAAGGAAGTTTGTTCAACTTTTGCATCATATGCTCAATTTGTTCCATATCACAATATACTACTGCGTATTTTAAGCGTTTTGATATGTAATGTATGTTACCATATTTCCTTAAAATCTTGGCATGTTTCAATGAATGTAAATAAACAATCATACTTTGTCGTTGCCCGAACATAATCTTCTCCATCTTCTCCTTTTAAAAACATATATTTTATATTTTATGAAAACCAATCAGAAATTTATGACATTATAGGACAAACTCTGTATACGTTTTCTTCTATCTTCTAAAAAACGGGGTGATTTACCCCGTTTTACAACCACAACCTCCGCCGGTACCACAACCGCCACCACAGCCACCAGCATCAAAAAATGGATTTCCTGTTGGAACTTTGATGGAAGAAGATACCTCAGAACCGATTGCGACACTAACTTCATCTAACAACTTTTGCAAAGCTGTTTCTACTCGTTTAAAAGCTGCAATCTTATCATGTAAATCTACAGAACGCTTTAACTCCCTCATTTTCGTCGAAACGAAAGTATAATCAGGATGATATTTACCGAAACGTTGCACTTCTTCATATCGTTCTTTCATCGCTGTAAATTGCTGAATTAACGTCTGAACTTCCATATCTTCATGCAATTCTTTATAACACTTACGATAATCTTCTGCTATATCTGAACAGATGATCGCTTTTGCAAGCTGCTCTGCCTTATCTAATATCAATACGCTTTCCAGCGTCGCTACAATCATGAGAGACACCTCCGAATATTCATCATACCACATTTAGAATAGAACTACTAATTGAAGTGTCTCACTAAACAGAAAGATATTACTCTAACTATTTTCCATACAATTCTAGCACATACTTATACATTAATATGTTCCGCAATATTATATTTCAGAACATCCCATTGCCCACTATTTTCTTTCACATAACTAATACATGCATTTTTTAATGGTGTCTTAAATGAAATATCTTCCGGTGCAATTGCATGTAAAATTGCTTTTATCGCATGTGAATGAGCTACAATGATAATACGTTTGCCAGAATGAGTTTCCGCAACATCTTTTACAGCAGCAAAGCAACGAGTCACAATCTCTTCATCTTGCTCCATACCTTCTACTTTACCTTCTGCAATTAGCTCCCTAACAGTCGCAACCGGCTTCCCTGAAGCTTCACCAAAATTACGTTCAACAAATCGCTCATCTAATAAAATTGATTGCAATCCTGTAGCCCCTGCAATTTCCTTAGCTGTTTCGTGCGCTCTAATTAATGGGCTACTTATAATTACATCCCATGCTTCCGCTTGCAAAGCAACTGCACTTTGACTTGCTTGCTTCTTTCCCACTTCATTAAGTGGAATATCTTCACGCCCCTGAATAATCTCTTGAAAATTCCAATCAGTTTGTCCATGTCGTACTAAACAAATTTCCGTCATGCTCATGCTGCAACTCCTTTTTAAATAATCCGCTTCTATTGTATCAAAAGTTCTGCATGACGGACATAGTTTTCCCTTCCAATTATGTTGTATTTTGCTGCTTCATATACTGAAACATATCGATCATAATGGAAGCAACTGCCAATTGATTTTGAAATTTCTCCACTTTATCTGGTATCGTTTTTTTGAAATGTTGCATAGCTGCTAACTCAAATGCCTCTTTTTCTTCAGGGTTTCGCGTTAGTTTTCTATACCAGTATGGTTGCTCCCTAATATAGCGAGATAAATCCTCATCAGCCTTTATAAACTCCATAATTTCTGCTCTCATCCGCTTTCCCCCTAATCCTTCTGAAAGAAAAATGGATTATTTTCGGAAGTACTTTCTTCTTGCCGCGCGGGCTTCCCTTGAAATTGTTGAAAAACTTGTTGCACACTACCAATAGCACTCGTCACATTAGCTAAATGGTGTTGCATTTGTTCCACATCTAGCTTTTTAAAGAAAGAAAGCATTTGTCCCATCACATCAGCAGTTTTTTCCTCTTCAGTTCGATTATCTTTTTCTTTTTCTTGTTTATTTTCTTTTACTGAAGAAAAAGCTGGTGCTCCATCAGGTCTAAACGTCGCCCATATCGGATCTTCTTCACCAAGTAAGTACCATTCTTCATAAAACTGTTGCCAAGTTTTATGACCACTTCTAACCTCATGAACCATTTTAGGGTGATGGTTTACAAACTCTTTAAACTGTTGAACCGATGGATGTAACGGTCCTTTTGTTGTTGGCATAATCCTCACCTCTTCATGTATATCTACTATATAGTAAGAAAAAAAAGGCACATGGTTCGCCTATTTTTAGACGATTCATGCACCTTTTTATCCTGCTATTTGCATACGGTAAGATTCCCACCTACAATTCAGTAAATACGAAGTACTTAAACGTGAGGTGTCCCTACACAACTTAAAACTTCACTTTATTTTCGAATAAAGTTTTGTGTATAAAACTTATCGTATACCCCAACACCTAATCCTGTAAATTGTTCATTTAATACATTCTTTCTATGCCCTTCACTATTTAACCAACCTTGCACCGCCGCAATTCCATCACTATGTTGCGCCGCTATATTTTCACCAGCAAGTTGAAACCCTACTTTCCCGCGCTGTAAACGATCTCCTAACGTGCCTTGTGTAGGTGAATCGTGTGAAAAGTAATTATTATCCTTCATATCTTTACTATGCCCTATAGCCACATCTGCTGTTTGTTGATCCCAAGCTAACAACGGTAACTTATGGCGACTTCGAATAATATTTGTTAAATCAAAAATTTGTTGCATATTCCCATTCTCTATTTGTTTCATTTTATCTGGAGTCAATGGTTGTTCAGCTAGTAATTCACCTGAATAAACAAGCTGATACGGTCTTTGGCGTAATAATGTTTCATCATCCATATAACGAACACCAACAAGCTCATGTGTAAAATGATCAAAATATAATTGTGCCCAGCCATCTTCTACAGGTATTAATGGTTGTTCCATCACTTCCGTGTCAGATAACTCAAATTGATAACTATTTTTCCCTCTTTTTAACGAAATCTCATGCGAGAGTGGATTCTTTTTATACACTTCTTCATACTTTTCATTTATATAATAAGGCGGCACCTTAACTTGCTCTCCCGCAACATACGCCGTTACAACTTTTCGTTCCGCAACCCCAAATTGCACATACTGAGTTAAATCTTGATTGTATACCCACCATTCATATCCGTAAGCAGATGGCTCTATTCGAGAGGGTTCGCCCCATTTTGCTAATAAATTTTCAGAGTCCCCACCAATCATATTTAAAACAGTATCGGAAGATTCTTCATTTACTTGTTTTTTCTTTTTCACAATTTTATTTTCTTGCTTTGATTGAGATGGGGTTAATATATATTGTGAAACGAGTAATTTCCCGTATAAATCAATAGCTAAAATTAAAAATGTAATCATTACGATACGCAATAATTTCTTCAATCGATATACCTCCTGCACAAAACATAAAATTGAGATATACACAAATCCTTTTCTTTCCTTTTTTTGTGTGTACCGTACTCTTTTCACTATATCATATTTTCGCAAAAAAAGTCTGGATTATCCCTTTTCTCTCAATATGAATTGCACTTTCTTATTATTCATACTATTATAAAAATAATGATATAACATGAAAAGAGGAGGTATTATATGCAATTTACAAATACGAAATTTAATGGGGCAGTCGTTGATTTAACACTATTAACAGAGATTATGGAAAAGAACCATTTTGTACTTGCTGGACAATGGGATTATGAGCGGGTTACATACGATTATAAATTCGAAATATTAAACGACATTTATTATTTGCGTGTACAAGGTTTTGCTGTTGAAGGTGACATTGGTAGTAGACACGCTGAAGTAAAGCTACTTCCTCCCTTATTAGGAAAACATTATTATCCTCACGGCGTTGAGTACGGTGATGGTGAAAATTTCCCAACGAATGTACTTCAAAAAAGCGAACAACTCCTACAAAATGTCGAAAAAGAGTTAAAAGAGTTCCAAATCATTGAATAAAATAAAAGTGAGTGCATCAATAGGATGCACTCACTTTTATTTCGTTTGTAAATACGGTGGCAATTGTTGCAACTGCTCTTTATCCTTTTCACGCTCTCGACGCGCCCACCGAAAAAATACATAGCCGATAATTGTACCATACACTATTTCCTGGACAATTTTCATAATGATGCCGCCTGTTTGTTGGTCTTGTACGACTGGCATCCAGTGCAAAAATTCTGGTCCCGTTATATTTAAATCTGATAAAGTTCCCGCTGGTACACAAAGTTCCATCGCCTTCATCCAAGCAGCCGGATCCGTATACGTTGCGAATAACGGTGCAGTCGCAAAAATGATTAACGCGCAAGCTGGCGTTAATAATATACCGTTAGCAAACATATAACCAAGTTTCTTTATATCACTTAACGTTTGATATTCTGGTAATGGATTTAGCATCGGCCACCACATCATGATTGCCGTAAAGAACAATATAGCGAGACAAATAGGATGAGCAATTTGACTTTGTTTTACTGTATCAAAAACAACTGGTAAATGATAAAAAGAAAACAGGCCATTAAATACAAACAATGCAATAAGTGGCTTAGCAAATATCTTTAATATAATTTGAACGAACTTAAAAGAAGTAATATAACGATATAACCAAACCGGTATACCAAGCAATAATAACGGCGGAACTGCAATATACATGACTGCCATTTCAAACATATGTGCACTAAATATAATATGACCAATTAAATCAATAGGCCCGCCCTTTACAAAGTACAAAAGAACAATCCCAGTCGTAAAATAAAAAATTTGCTTCTTACTTACCTTCGTCGCATTTTCAAATCGTGTTCTATATGGCCCAATAATTAAAAAGTACCCAATAAGAATCGAAAGCATAAATAATAAAAAAATTGGACTCCATAGAGCTTGAAAACCAAATATCCACAAGTTACTCATTGTCACACCCACCTTCTTAAGGTTACCCTTTCACATAATATGAAGAGGGAGCTGTGACAACACAAGCTCCCTTATTTTTCACTTTTCAAATCCACACAATTGTCATAAAAGCTAAAATTGTAATTAACCCAATTAACAGACCAGAATAAAGAAAGAAACTTGCCGCTTCATGGCCTTTATGACTCATATGCATAAAATAATACAATTGAAAAATTACTTGTACCACTGCTAATAGTAATATAAATGGTACTGAGAAAGTCGGACTAAAAGTTTTCGGATATGCTACTGCTGCGAATGCAACTAATGTTAAAAAAATCATTAATGCAAACGTAATAACTTGATGTTTCATTTCCTCCGCACTTTTTCTCTTCCGATAAACAAGATCAACTTTAGGATTATTCGTTTGCTTTATCGCCATTGTTTATCCCACCATTCCCATTAAATATACTACAGTGAAAATAAACACCCAAACTACGTCAATAAAGTGCCAATAAATCGATGCAACATAAAACTTAGGCGCATTGTATAAATTTAGCCCTCTCTTCGCATTTCTAAAGATTAATGTTAAAATCCAACACAATCCAAACAATACGTGGAGTCCATGCGTACCAACAAGAGCATAAAACGCGGAACCAAACGCACTACTTCTCATAGTATGCTTAAATTCATGCGTATAATGATAAAACTCATATATCTCAAATCCTAAAAATCCTAAACCGAGCAACACTGTTACTAGTAGCCAAAGTTGCATTTTCTTAAAGTTAAAGTTTTTCATATGATACATCGCATATACGCTCGTTAAGCTACTCGTTAATAAAAGCATCGTCATAATGAAAACGAGTGGCATTTGGAACATCTCTTGAGATGTTGGTCCACCATTTGTAGAATTCTTTAACGCTAAATATGTGCCAAACAAGGAAGCGAACAATACTGTTTCGCCTCCAAGAAATAACCAAAAACCGACAAACTTATTTTTTCCCTCAAGGGTTGCTTTTTCAGGCTCTGCTGGAAATGTTTCATTCGTTAATTTTTCATCTACATGCATTATGCCTTGCCCCCCTTATCTTCTAAATCTTCCTTATGAATATGATATCCATGATCATCGATTACTGAACGTAGGAACATCGTGCCAAATGTAATGATTAAACCAATAATCGCTACTAATAACCAAAACTTATCTTTTCCGCCCTGCATATACATTGCACCGAATGCTGCTATAAACAATCCTAAAGAAATAATAAATGGTGAAAACGATGGATTTGGCATATGAATATCACCAACTGGTTCCGCCGCTGTCATCTCTTTATTCCCTTCACGTTTTTCAATCCAAAACGGATCTAATCCACGCACAAATGGTAATTGTTTAAAGTTATATTCCGGTGTAGGTGCTGGCATTGTCCATTCTAATGTACGTGCATCCCATGGATCACGACCAGCTTTTTCTTTTGATACTGTTGTTTTAATTACATTGAATAGAAGAACAATCGTTCCAAGAGCCATAAACACCGCTCCAATAGAACTGATCATATTCCCCATTTCCAATCCTTGCCCTTCAAGATATGTGTAGTAACGACGTGGCATACCAATTAACCCTAGGAAATGCTGAATAAAGAACGTTAAATGGAAACCGATAAAGAATAGCCAAAACGTTATCTTCCCTAACGTTTCATTCAACACTTTATTAAACATCAGTGGCCAATAATAATGAGCCCCTGCAAGTAAACCAAATACAACACCACCAACGATTACATAATGAAAGTGTGCTACTACGAAATAGTTATCATGAAATTGATAATCAGCTGGTGCAGATGCTAGCATAACACCTGTAACTCCACCCATTACGAATGATGGAATGAAAGCTACTGCCCACATCATCGGTGTCGTAAAACGAATACTTCCGCCCCACATTGTAAAGAGCCAGTTGAATATTTTGATACCGGTCGGAACCGCGATCGCCATTGTTGCAACTGAGAAAATAGCATTTGCAACTGGACCAAGCCCAACAGTAAACATATGATGCGCCCATACCATAAATCCTAAGAATCCAATTAATACCGTCGCAAACACCATCGATGAATAACCAAATAATCGCTTTTTCGAAAATGTCGCGAAGATTTCTGAGAATATTCCGAAAGCTGGGAGTATAAGAATGTATACTTCTGGATGACCGAAAATCCAGAATAAATGCTCCCATATAATTGTATTCCCACCCAATGCTGGATTAAAGAAACTTGTTCCAAATAAACGATCTAACATTAAAAGTCCTAATCCTACAGTTAACGGCGGAAAAGCGAATAATATTAGCGAAGATGTTACAAATGTCGTCCAAGTAAACATCGGCATACGCATATACGTCATCCCTGGCGCACGCATATTAATAATGGTTACAAGGAAGTTAATACCTCCAATTAATGTACCAATACCAGAGATTTGTAAGCCGAGTACATAAAAATCAACACCATGGCCTTTAGAGGCTAAAGCTAAAGACGCATAAGATGTCCATCCTGCATCAGGTGCTCCACCTAAAAACCAACTTAAATTTAAAAATACTCCACCAAAGAAAAATAACCAAAATCCGAGTGAATTCAAAAACGGGAACGCTACATCGCGTGCACCAATTTGAAGTGGTACAGCGGCGTTCATAAATGCAAACACGAGTGGCATAGCTGCGAGGAAAATCATTGTTGTACCGTGCATCGTTAATACTTGATTATAAGCATCCCCAACAAGAAAAGCGTTGTTAGGAATCGCTAATTGAAGGCGAATAAATAGAGCTTCTATTCCGCCTATTACAAAAAACAATCCACCTGCAATTAAATAGAGAATGGCAATCTTTTTATGGTCTACTGTCGTTAAATAATCCCATATGACAGCACCCATCCCCTGTTTTTTTGCTACAGAACTCACGTTTTCAACCTCCCCTTCGCGAATAATCCCTCTTTACTTTTCAACTTTTAACGTTTGTAAGTATGCATTTAATGCATCAATTTGATCATCCGTTAAGTTGCCATATTTACCAGTCATTTTATTTCCTGGTTTCATATTTTCAGGATCTTTCAGCCATTTTTTTAAGTTTTCTTCATTGTTTTCGGCAATACCGGCAACCATATCGCGATCCGCAAAGTTTGCTAAGTTTGGTGCGATACGAGCGGAAGGTGGTCTACTATCATTAGATCCAACTGCGTGACAACCAATACAGCTTTTATTAAATATTTCTTGGCCCTCTTGCGCCTTTGTTGAAGCTACTTCTTTCTTCCCATCAATCTTCTTCATATCAGCAAGCCATTTTTTGTACTCGCTTTCATCTAAAGCTTTCACTTTGAATTGCATTAAAGAATGTGATGGGCCGCAAAATTCTGTACAAAAACCATTATAAGTGCCCGATTTATCTGCCTTTAACCACATTTTGTTCACATTATCTGTATTTGTATCCATTTTCCCAGCTAAAGATGGAACCCAAAACGAATGTTTAATATCGGCACCCTTCAAATTCAAATACACTTTCTTACCTGTGGGGATGACTAAATCTTGAGAAGTTACTATTTTTTCTGATTTATAAGAAAATTCCCACCAATAAAGATTCGCTGTTACATCAACAACGATAGTATCTTTATCAATATTCTTTTTCTCCATCGCACTTACATCAGCAAGTTTGAATGTATATGTAACCGTTGGAACAGCTAAGATTAACAAAAGAATAATCGGAATAACTGTCCATATAATTTCTAGTTTGTGATTCCCTTCAACTTGCTCCGGAATATAATCTTCCTGACCCTTCTTTTGTCGGAAACGCACAATTACATATAAGAAAATAATAGTAACTACTAGTACTACTCCTACCATAATCGCAGTTGCTAGTAAGAGCAAATCATATTGCATTTTTGCTACTTCTCCTTGCGGAATTAAAGTAGATTGAAAGGCTTTACCGCATCCCCCTAACAGTAAAGCCAGCAGTGAAACGAACGAAAGCAGTCGCCACTGTTTCTTCATACAAACAACCCCCACTTTCCTTGTGAATTAGATTGTACTTTATAGTTAAGTAAAGTAAATCTCAACGTAAAGAAATCCAATTATGTCGTTGTCTTAGAAGAATGTAACTACAATCATTGATACAAATAAGATTGTTAAATAATTTAGGGAATAAACAAACATTTGTACGGACCATTTGATGTCATCTTTCTTACGGAAGCCATAAAATCCTAAAACGATCCATCCGATGTTTAACAATGTTGCAATTACCATAAATGTTATCCCTAGACCACTCATATAAAATGGTAGTGGTAATAAACATACTGTCCAAATCATAATTTGGCGTTTCGTAATTTCAAATCCATGAACTACAGGAAGCATTGGAATTCCTGCATTTCGATATTCATCAACACGTTTCATTGCTAATGCAAGGAAATGTGGGATTTGCCAAATAAACATAATCAAAAATAGCATCCAAGCAATTGGATGGCCTAAAGATGGATCGATTGCTGCCCATCCAATTAAAGGTGGAACTGCACCAGAGATACTACCTACAACAGTATTTAGTGTATACTTTCTCTTTGTCCATAAACTATATAGAACAACATATGTGAAAGCACCAATAAAGCCCATTAATACTGCCATTGGTGTTGTTAATAATAAAAATACAAACCCAAGAAGTAATATAACTAATCCAAATGTAAGTGCAAATCCTGGTTTATACTTTCCAGTAACCGTTGGACGGGTCTTTGTTCTTTCCATTAATGGATCGATGTCTCGATCAATGTAGTTGTTTAAACAACATACCCCTGCCATAACTAATCCAGAACCAACGATTGTAAAAAATAACTTATCCAGATTGTCCATCACACTTAATCCATTAAAGTGTAATGCCAACCAAAATCCTGTAAATACAGTAAGTGTATTTGAGTTTACAATCCCCATTTTAACGAGCGCTTTTAAATCTTGTAACCGAGTTGTTTCCGGTACACTTGTAACAGCAGACTCATCATGCAGCTCACTTGTTGCATGGTTCATCACTTTAACCCCCTCTTAAAACTTTCATCTTTCTTTTTGCGCCTATTTCGAATGAAATATTTCGCTTCTATATAGCAATATTATTACAGTAGAAACATTGTTAACCCATTCTACTACTAATCTACGCCCATACTCCAATATATTAAATCATATTTCCCGAACATTTTGTGAAGAAAACATGAACTTTTTGTGTCGAACATAAAAAACTTAATTCTTACTTGTCCTTATCATAACATGATGTTACCTTCTATCATAAACTTTTTTGTCATATTTAACACGTATTCTCCCCATTTCTTTTCAAAATAGCCTATTTTCCCCCTAATTTTTTCCTTATACATCCTATTTCTACACCCATTTTCTCTCCCCTGTCTTCCCCCGCCATTTCTTTGCTATTTTATTATTTTTTATATATCATAGGAACTAGCGCGTTTTATTCTATACATAATGGAATGAAAATATTTCGCAATAACTTCATAGCAGAAAGATGGTGAAAGAGATTGCAACGCTTTATTAAATGGTTAGCAGTCATTACGAGTCTTGATTTATTAATAGTTTTACTAGGAGGCGCCTTAGTTACAAAAACGGGTTCTGGCCAAGGCTGCGGTAAATCATGGCCACTTTGTAACGGTGAATTTGTTCCATCTAATTTATCAATGGAAACTATTATTGAACTGAGTCACCGCCTTACATCAGGATCCGCAGGAATTCTTGTCACTCTCCTTTGTATTTTGTCCTGGAAATATTATAAACATGTGCGCGAAACAAAAACGTTAGCAATTTTATCCTTCGTATTTTTAGTTGCACAAGCATTAATGGGGGCTGCAGCAGTTGTTTGGGGACAAATGCCAGCTGTACTTGCTATCCATTTCGGTATTTCCTTAATTTCATTTGCTTCTGTTATTTTATTAACGTGTCTTATCTTTGAAATTGACCAAAAATTTGATGCACGTTCACTTATTATGGACAAAAAAATGAAATTTCATATTTATGGTGTAACAATTTACTGTTATCTCGTTGTCTATACAGGAGCTTTAGTACGTCACGAACGAGCTAGCTTAGCCTGTCCAGACTTCCCTTTATGTAGCAAAAATAGACCTATGCCAACTCAACTCCATGAATGGGTTCAAATGGGACATAGAGTTGCAGCGATGTTAATTTTCGCTTGGATACTATACGCGATGATTCTCGCTATTCGCCATTACAAACAGCAGCCTGTCGTATACTGGGGATGGATCATTTCATTTATCCTTGTTACACTTCAAGCTATCGTAGGAATTTTAGTGGTATTTACAAATGCTAGTTTAGCAATGGCATTATTACATTCACTATTCATTTCTTGCTTGTTTGCTGTACTATGCTATTTAGTTATGTTAGGTACAAGAAGTAAAGCGAATGCAAAAGAAGCTGAATCAACTTCTAAACAAACAAAATAAATTCAAATTAAAATACCTTGCCTAATTGGCAAGGTATTTTTTGCAATAAAGAAAAAGAGCTGCATGTACACAGCTCTTTTTCTATTTTAGTGATCTAATTCAATGAGTAAGTCACCCGTTTGAATCGCATCTCCATCGTTAACATATACTTTTTTCACTTTACCATTGAACGGCGCTTGAACTGTCGTTTCCATTTTCATCGCTTCTGTAATTGCCATAGAATCGCCTTTTTTCACTTCATCGCCTTCTTTTACAACTACTTTAATTACCGTTCCTGGCATTGTTGCACTAATGTGGTTTGGATTTTCACGGTTTCCTTTCACACGTTGTGCCACTGTTGCTTTCACACTTTCGTCTTTCACAACAATCTCACGTGGTTGTCCGTTAAACTCCAAGTAAAGAACACGATTTCCATCTGGCTGAGGCTCTCCGATTGATACTAGTTTAACCATCAATGTTTTACCTTGTTCGATTTCCACATTGATTTCTTCACCAAGTCTCATACCATAGAAGAATGTCGGTGTATCAAGTACTGATACACTTCCATAAAGCTCAGCAACTTTTTCGTAATCCATAAATACTTTTGGATATAATGCATATGCAACGACATCAAAAATCGTCACTTCGCGTCCAAGTTTATGGAATAGCTCTTCTTTTAACGCGTCGAAATCTACTGGCTCTAATAATTCACCCGGTCTTACTGTTAATGGCTCTTTCCCTTTTAAAATAATTTCTTGTAATTGTTTCGGGAAACCACCGTATGGTTGTCCTAAATCTCCTGAGAACATTTCAACAACAGATCCTGGGAAATCCATAGAGTGCCCGCGCTCTAAAACATCTTGTTCTGTTAAGTGATTTTGAACCATAAATAATGCCATATCACCGACAACTTTAGATGATGGCGTTACTTTAACAATATCGCCAAACATGTCATTCACACGGCGGTACATTACTTTCACTTCATCGAAGCGATCTCCTAAGCCAACCGCTTTCGCTTGTTGTTGTAGATTACTATACTGCCCGCCTGGCATTTCGTGCATATATACCTCTGTATGGGGTGCATTCATACCACTTTCAAACGGTGCGTAGTATTTACGTACATCTTCCCAGTAATGAGATAATTTTTCTAATGAATCTATATTAACGTCTGGCTGTCTTTCGTTTCCACCTAATGCATAGTATAGCGTGTTCGCACTTGGTTGTGACGTTTGACCAGCCATAGAACTTACTGCTACATCGACAATGTCAACACCTGCTTCAATTGCCTTCGTATACGTTAATATACCATTTCCACTCGTATCGTGTGTATGCAGGTGAATCGGAATCGATACCGTCTCTTTTAATGCAGAAACTAAATCATATGCCGCATTAGGTTTTAATAAGCCCGCCATATCTTTAATTCCTAATATATGCGCTCCTGATGCTTCTAACTCTTTTGCTAAGTTTTTATAGTAATTTAAATCATATTTACTACGTAACGGATCATGAATATCTCCTGTATAGCACATTGTTGCTTCTGCAATTTTGCCAGTATCTCGCACAGCATCAATCGCAACTCTCATACCTTCTACCCAGTTTAAGCTATCAAAAATACGGAACACATCAATTCCAGCTTGAGCAGAACATTCCACAAATTTTTGAATTAAATTATCTGGATAGTTTTTGTAACCAACTGCGTTTGAAGAACGAAGTAACATTTGGAATAAAACGTTTGGCATTTTTTCACGAAGATCTAGTAATCGTTCCCATGGATCTTCCTTTAAGAAACGATATGCAACATCAAACGTTGCACCGCCCCACATTTCCGCTGAGAATAGGTTCGGTAACATTCTCGCTGTCGGCTCTGCAATTTGATGTAAATCTTTTGTACGAATACGCGTCGCAAGTAATGACTGATGCGCATCACGGAATGTTGTATCTGTTAAAAGTACACGGTTTTGATCTTGTACCCACTTTACTAATCCCTCTGCTCCACGCTCATCCAAAATTTGTTTCGTTCCATTTTGGATTGGCTCAGAATGTAATACATCCGGTATACGAGCATCCGGGAAGATTGGTTTCTCTTTTTTCCCTACTCCTGGGAAGCCATTTACTGTTACTGTCCCAATGTAATTTAACATTTTCGTTCCACGGTCTTTACGTTTAGGGAACAAGAATAGTTCAGGTGACGCATCAATAAATGAAGTGTCATATTCTCCTGATAAGAAGTTCTTATGTTTTACTACATTCTCTAGGAATGGAATATTTGTTTTAATACCACGAATACGGAATTCTTTTAAGTTACGTTCCATTTTCGCAGCAGCTTGTTCAAAAGTAAGTGCCCATGTTGTAACTTTTACAAGTAAAGAATCATAGTACGGTGTAATAACAGCACCTTGGAAACTATTACCTGTATCAAGACGAACACCGAAACCACCACCTGATCGGTATGCCATAATTTTCCCTGTATCCGGCATGAAATTATTTAATGGGTCTTCAGTCGTTACACGAGATTGTATTGCAAATCCATGTACAACTACTTCCGCTTGCTTCGGAACACCTACCATTTTACTATGTAATGCATGTCCATCAGCTATTAAAATTTGCGATTGAACGATATCCACTCCTGTAATCATTTCTGTAATCGTATGTTCAACTTGAACACGTGGATTTACTTCTATGAAGTAAAACTCATCACCTTTTACAAGAAATTCTACTGTTCCTGCGTTTAAATAATTTACATTTTTCGTTAACTTAACAGCAGCATCACAAATACGCTGACGCAAATCATCTGAAAGTGACACACTAGGTGCAATCTCTACAACTTTTTGATGACGACGTTGTACAGAACAGTCTCGCTCATATAAATGAACAACATTGCCCTCTTCATCTGCTAAAATTTGAACTTCTATATGTTTAGGTTTTTCAACGAATTTTTCTACGTATACTTCATCATTACCAAAGGCTGCTTTTGCTTCTGACTTCGCTCGATTATACGACTCTCTTAATTCTTCACTAGTACGTACAATACGCATACCACGACCGCCACCGCCAAGGGAAGCTTTAATAATAATCGGGTAATCATACTTTTCAGCAAATTCTTTGACTTCTTCTATTGAATTTACTGGTCCATCACTACCAGGAATAACGGGAATTTGTGCTAGCTGCGCTTGTGTTCTTGCTTTCACTTTATCTCCAAACATATCTAAATGCTTACTCTTTGGACCGATAAAGATAATTCCTTCTTCTTCACAACGTTTTGCGAATTGAATATTTTCTGACAAGAAACCATATCCAGGGTGGATTGCATCTACATGATTACTTTTCGCAATCTCAATAATGCCCTCAATATCTAGATAAGCATCAATTGGCTTTTTCCCTTCCCCAACTAAATAGGACTCATCGGCTTTATAACGATGATAAGAACCACTATCCTCTTTAGAATAGATTGCAACTGTTTTTAATCCAAGTTCCGAACAAGCTCGAAACACACGAATTGCAATCTCTCCACGGTTAGCTACCAATACTTTTTGAATACGTTGCAGCTTTGTCATGATTTTCCCCCTCTACTTTCCTACCACTCTAGAGATAAAATATATACACACCATAAAGAGCGTGAAGTTCTTCACTTTCTACATTATATTATACTTAGAAAGCTTCACTTTATTTTTATCCATCATACCTTATTTTTTAACAAATGATAAGTTTTCTGATCAATTTGTTTCACAAAAATAGTATAGCATACCTCTTCCTTTTCTAACAACTTAATTGTATATCACATTAGTTTAAATGTGATATATTTTTTATTGTAAACACTAATTAATATATCATATTTAATATTTTTAAAAAATAAAAAACACATCGTGCTCTAAAGCACAACGTGTTTTTTATTTTACAACAACAAGACGTGGTCCATCTTGTTCTATTTCTTTCATTTCCTCATTTTGCTGTTTCTCTTGTCGTTTTACATGACTAGCAATATTTAATAATATACCCATCGAGATTAGATTAGCCAATAAAGAACTACCACCATAACTAATAAACGGTAAAGGTACTCCTGTAAGCGGTATTAATCCAGACATACCACCAACATTAACAAAAGTTTGTATCCCAATTAAACTTGCAATTCCGATTGCAACTAAACTTCCAAATGGATCTTTACATTTTTGTGCCACTCTAAACGAACGAATAATAATAAGTAATAAACAAATTAAAATGATAGCTACTCCTATAAACCCGAGTTCTTCAGATATAATCGCCATAATAAAATCTGTTTGCGGCTCTGGTAAGTAGCCATACTTTTGTATACTGTTTCCTAATCCTCTACCATTTAACCCACCTGAAGCAATTCCAATAAAAGAATTAACTAATTGAAATCCATCATTTTGAGGATCACTAAACGGATCAAGAAAAACTGAAAATCGAGCTTTTTGGTATTTACTTAATTTATAGTTTCCGATAAAATACAATGCTGGAATCCACACGACAGATGTTAATAAAAATCTTTTTATCCACAAATTCACATTAACTCCTGAACAGAAGAACATAATTAGCACTGTTCCACCTATTAATATGTCAGTTCCCAAGTCATTTTGTAATAAAATTAATACCATCGATCCACCAACAACAAATAGAGGAGGTATTATTCCTTGGAAAAAAGGTGTTTGCCTCTCTTGTTTCTTAGCAAAAAAGGTTGCTAGCGTAATAATAACCGTTATTTTTACAAACTCAGCCGGTTGTATACCTAATATCCATCCTTTTGCACCATTGATTTCTTTACCGAAAAGGAATGCTGCTGTTAGTAAGGCAAGACTCCCGAACCCGATTGCTGCTAGAACTATTTGTTCTCTCCAAAATTTATAAGGGATTATAACGACAATCACTAGTATTACCGTTCCAATAGCAAGAGCAATTAATTGTTTTTTAAAAAAGTGATCTGCTGGCCAGTTATATTTCGACGAAATCGCGACAATGGAACTAGAACTATATACCATTATAACTCCCAAAACACATAAGATAACAAGAGGAAGTAATAATGAATAATCCATTGATTTCCATACTCTTTTCATTTCATTTCCTCTTTCTGTTTCAATTTAATTATTGTTGTATTCCATATGTACATTGATTCTTCCTGCTTTATTATACAAATAAAAAGCCCAAACTATTTCAGTTTGAGCCCCCCTATTTGAACCCGTTATTGTTGTTTGTTTGTAAATGCTTCATGAAGTGCAGATAACTCACGTTCAAGCTCTCCTAACATTGCTTTCCCTTGTTCTTCTGCAATAAGACCAAGGCGAACTGCAAAATCGACCTCGCGGGATAGTCCAAACATTTGTGTGTCTAACACTTCTTCATATAATGGACATTGCGGCATTGTAAGATTGTCCATTTGCACCTTAATAAGTCTTAAAATCTTCTCCGCATCCGCTTGTAGAAGGGCTAGTGCCTTTTCCTGATGATTTGATACTGTCTCAGACGCCAAATTGATTCCCTCCGTTTCCGTCCTACTCTCTCCTATCTATTAATATTAGCGATAGTTTTAGTAAATTGCAATAGAAACATTTTTTGTGACAACCGTGTCTAATGCTATTATACTGAAAAGTGGGAGTATAACACAAATGGGGGAACAACAATGAGCGAAATTTTATTTATTAATGGAAAAGTTCGTTTTCCAATCACTATCGATCCAACTGTTTGGATCTTTGATGATCGAAAAGTAGATTTGACAACTTACTTTGATGAAACAAGAGAAAACACATCAGAACTAGAAGCTTATTTGAAAAACACTTCAGAACATTGGGATCGTGAAATCCGTGATGGTGCTGCGTTTCCACCGATACAACAAAGTGTAAAAAAATATAAAAAAGAACAGCTAATTACAGGAACGTTCGGTATACCATTTCATCCATTTCTTGCAAACGCCGAAATTTCAGATGACGCTACGCAAGTCGAAATTGAAACAGTAGATCAAACAATAATACTTCCATTAGAAACTGTAGAAAATGCTATTCTTGGTTTTTCAAAAGAAGGAAAACCATTAAAAGAGGATGGACCTGTTCATCTATATTACAATGATGGATCTAATAGACAAAATCCAATCCGTAACATCCGTAAATTTACAATTATTTAAAATGTATATTTGGAAGAAAAAGGAGTGAGCCTCAGCTCACTCCTTTTATAATAAATCTGCTGCTAGTTGAGCTAAATTCGATCGCTCCCCTTTAACAAACTTTACATGACCACTAATACGTTGCTCTTTAAACTTCTCTACGACATATGTTAAGCCGTTATTATATTCATCCAAATACGGATGGTCAATTTGCTGAGGATCTCCCATTAATACGATTTTACTTTTTTCTCCTACTCTTGTTAGTATCGTTTTCACTTCATGCTTCGTTAAATTTTGTGCTTCGTCAATTATAATGAACTGATCCGGAATACTTCTCCCACGTATATAGGTGAGAGCTTCTACTTCAATCGAACCCATTCCAGCTAAAATAGCATCTAACTCTCCTGGCTTTTTCGTATTAAATAAATACTCTAGATTATCAAAAATCGGTTGCATCCACGGTCTTAACTTTTCTTCTTTTTCTCCTGGTAAATAACCGATATCTTTTCCGACTGGAACAATTGGCCTTGCAACGAGTAGTTTTTTATATAGTCCTAAATCTTCAGTTTGCATGAGCCCCGAAGCTAAAGCTAGTAATGTTTTTCCTGTACCAGCTTTCCCTGTTAACGTTACTAGCGGAATATCTTCACGAAGCAACAATTCTAATCCCATAATTTGCTGCACATTCCGTGGTCGTATCCCCCATACTTGTTCATTGTGAAAAATAAGTTTCTTTACCTTCTTACCTAAGTGATCCACAATACCAAGTGCTGAACTGGATCCGCCTAATGCATCTTTCATTACTACAAATTGATTTGGATAAAATGGATGATTTGCAATTTCGGATAAAGGCAATTCACCTTTTTCATAAAAGTAATCCAATTGCTCTTTTGATATATACCCTTCTAAAAATCCTGAATATATATTATCTACTTCAATTACACGATCACTTAAATAATCTTCCGCCTTCAAACCAATTGCATCAGCTTTTACCCTTACAAGCACGTCTTTACTTACTAAAATAACAGACTTCCCGTCCTCTTTTTCTTGCTCTTCTAAAGATAGATTTTTTGCTACAGCTAAAATTCGATTATCATTTGTTTTTTCTACAAAAATATCTTGTAGTTGAACAAATGAACGATGATTTAACTCAATACGAAATGTACCGCCGTTTTCTAGCGAAATACTTTCATGCAGCTTTCCTATTTCACGAAATTTGTCTATTAACTTAGACACATAACGAGCGTTTCGTCCTACTTCATCCATATAACGTTTTTTCGAATCAACCTCTTCTAATACAACTGCTGGAATCACTACTTCATTGGTTTCAAATGAAAAAATAGATAAAGGATCCTGCAAAAGTACATTCGTATCTAACACATAAATTTTATCCAACCTGTTACCCCCTGACTCCACTTTTAAATTTGTAGAACAAGGGTTTCATCCATAAAATATGGACGAACCATTGTTATAATTATATGTACCGTATAAACGAGGTAGAATCGAAATCCATAGCCATTAAACCTTTTATTTATTTTTTATTCATTTCTATTCAATATATTACTTTTAATTATAATTATTAACATAAAATCACAATAACTGATTACAAAAGTTAATAACTGAATTTCTTATTTATCACATTTTTAATTCTTTTATTCCTACTAACACTTGGTTATCCAACTTCTTCGCTGCGCGAATATCATATGTTTTTTCATACGTTGGTTCAGTTGCAAGTTTCGCTCCATAAAACATAACATCACGCACTTCTTGTACATTTACTTCTATTACAGTTAATTTTAGAGGAATGCCTTCCATTCTATCAGTCAAAATTTCACCTGCACCACTTATGGAAAATACGGATTCATTCGCCATTATAGTCAATACCACCCCAGTACTATGCCGTATATTTTCCACAATACGCGAACGCTGATCTACTGCAAATCGAATACTAGTTTCACTCACTGCATACACCCAAGAAATAGCACTTACGTTAGGAACTTGTTTTTCGAAGTCTGTTGTTGCTATCATAACAATACATTCTTTACGTAACGTTTGTACTAAATCATCTGTTAATGTAGGCTCTACTACATTCGCCATATTTCCACCTCCAAATATACTTAATATATCCTTATCATAACTTATTTTTCGAATTGCGAAAATATTATTTTTTCCCACTATTATTCAAAAACATTATACTTCCATGATATACTTATACTGATAGAATTCGTATTGAGGTGACGAAATGAGAGTCAAATGTATGATTTGTGATAAAAAAGATATGTTAGATGATGAAAATCCTATGGCAAAAAAACTGCGTAACCGCCCTATTCATACATATATGTGCATGGAATGTTCGGAACGAATTGCAGAACGTACGATGGAACGTCATGCAAGTGGTAATTTCCGATTATATCGTGATAAAAAAGTCGAAGACGATTGGTAAAATATAAATAAGTCCTTAATCATATAGATAAGGACTTATTTATATTTTTCAGGTTCACGATTCATTTGATCCAAAAAGCAATCAATAGCTTCTAATGGAAACCTGGCAGATTTTTTTTCTCCATTCATTTCATATGTAATTAAATACATTTCTTCGTTCTTTTTAACTTCCACATCCGTTAATTTATGTTCTTCATATATCATATTTTGAAATAACAAATACGTTTCTTTTGCAGCACGATCATCTGGACGTGCTTCGGCAACTGTTTTAATTGTTAACCAATTATATAGTGCATCTTGTACTGAACGCATAAAAATCCGCCCCCTTACCCTGCTTTTTGTTGTCTTGCTTGACGTAAACGCAACCTATAAATCCCAAGTACAATCGCCGCTACAACAAGCCCCTCTCCAACAGGTAAAAAAACTGCAAAGAAAGTTAAAACTGTACACCCAATCGCTAACGATATATATATCACTATATTTTTTATTATTGATAGTTTTCTTGCAAAACCTAAATTATACACAAGTGCACTTAATATAATAATGGTGCCATATAGTAACCACATCCCTAGTTCTGGATTTTCATCAACTTTACATAATTTCGCAAAAAACGACATTCTTTCTAACATCATTCATCCCCCTTTCTCACAAAAAACAAATTTTATTTATGTACTTAATACAAGAGTAACCTGCAAAAAAAATACTGTCCACAAAAAAGAGTAAATATTCCAAAAATAAATAAAATAAAAAAACAGCTACCCCTCAAAGGTAGCTGTTCTATTATTTTACGCTTCTACAGATTTCTTTTTCTTAGCAGCTCTTTCACGCTCACTCTTATCAAGAATCTTTTTACGTAAACGAATTGATTCTGGAGTTACTTCACAGAACTCATCATCGTTTAAGTACTCTAATGACTCTTCTAAAGTCATTAAGCGTGGTTTTTTCATTGTTGAAGTTTGATCTTTCGTTGCAGAACGAATGTTAGTTTGTTGTTTCATTTTCACAACGTTAACTGTTAAGTCGTTCTCACGAGTGTGTTCTCCGACAATCATACCAGCATATACTTCTGTACCTGGTTCAACGAAGATTACACCACGGTCTTCAACTTGCATAATACCGTATTGTGATGCTTTTCCTGTTTCAAGTGAAACTAGAACACCTTGGCGACGTCCACCAACTTGTCCAGCGTGTACTGGTTGGTAGCAATCGAATGTATGGTTTAAAATACCGTAACCACGAGTTAATGTTAAGAATTCTGTTGTGTAACCAATTAAACCACGTGCTGGAACCATGAAAGTAAGGCGAACTTGACCGTTTCCGTTATTCACCATATCTAACATTTCACCTTTACGTGCACCCATAGATTCCATAATAGAACCAGTGTATTCTTCAGGTACATCGATTTGCACGCGCTCTACAGGCTCACATCTTACGCCATCAACTTCTTTAATAATTACTTCAGGCTTAGATACTTGTAGCTCATAACCTTCACGACGCATGTTTTCAATTAGGATAGATAAATGTAATTCCCCACGTCCAGATACGATCCACGCATCAGGAGAATCTGTATTATCTACACGTAAACTTACATCTGTTTCTAATTGTGAACGAAGACGCTCTTCAATTTTACGAGATGTAATGAATTTACCTTCACGACCTGCAAATGGGCTGTTATTTACAAGGAATGTCATTTGTAGTGTTGGCTCATCGATACGTAATAATGGTAAAGCCTCTTCATGCTCAACCGGACATACTGTTTCACCTACGTTAATGTCTTCCATACCTGAAACAGCTACTAAATCTCCAGCTTTTGCTTCTTCAATTTCTTGACGTTTTAATCCAATGTAACCAAATAATTTCGTTACACGGAATTGTTTTACAGTTCCGTCAACTTTCATTAATGCAACTTGTTGTCCTACTTTCATTGTACCACGGAATACGCGTCCAACCCCGATACGACCAACATAGTCATTGTAATCAAGAAGTGCTACTTGGAATTGAAGTGGCTCTTCGCTGTTATCAACTGGTGCTGGAATATGTTCAATAATTGTGTCAAACAATGATTTCATATTTTCTTCTTGATTTGCTGGGTTTGAATCTAAGCTTGCTGTTCCGTTCATTGCTGATGCAAATACAACTGGGAACTCTAATTGATCTTCGTTTGCACCAAGTTCGATGAATAAGTCAACTACTTCATCAACTACTTCATCAGGGCGAGCGAAGTCACGGTCAATTTTGTTTACAACAACGATTGGAGTTAAGTTTTGCTCAAGAGCTTTCTTTAAAACAAATCGTGTTTGTGGCATACAACCTTCATATGCATCAACAACAAGTAGAACACCATCAACCATTTTCATGATACGTTCTACTTCTCCACCGAAGTCAGCGTGACCAGGTGTATCTAAAATGTTAATTCTTTTATCTTCATAGTGAATCGCAGTATTCTTAGCTAAAATTGTAATACCACGTTCTCTTTCTAGATCGTTTGAGTCCATTGCGCGTTCTTCAATATGTTCATTCGCACGGAACGTCCCCGCTTGACGTAATAACTGGTCAACAAGTGTTGTTTTACCATGGTCAACGTGGGCAATAATTGCTATATTTCGTAAATCTTGTCGTTTTTTCAACATGTCCAACTCCTAATGTCTTTTTAATCCTTCTCTATTATAAGAGCGAAGGGGATACAATGGCAATCAAAATAAAATCTAGAATGAAAATATAGTTGTATTCTTACTTTTGTGAAAGTAAAATGAGATTGGAGGGTGAAGAAATGGAACACATTCAATATCGCTTTTTATTAACTGCAATTATCGGTGTTATTTTCTTAATCGGTATCGGCATTATGGTTGCTGAAAATAGCCCCATCGGTGTTATTATTTGCATTATCGGCACATTTGTTACAGTTGGATACGGTTTTGTAACAAAAAGAAAAATGCGTAAATCGCAATAACGTCAAAAAGTAAGAAGCGTGTATATAGCCTCTTACTTTTTTTGTTATTCCGCTATAAATCGTAACACTTCTTCATACACCCCTGGTTTTGCAACTAATACGCTGCTCTTCTCTACGATCGAAAGCTGGGCTCCAGAAAATGTTGTAACCTTTCCTCCAACTTCCTCTACAATTATCTGTCCCCCACCAAAATCCCATGGTGATAGTCTTGGCGTTACATATGCATCTATTCTTCCTGTTGCAACATATACCATCTCTAACGCTGCACAGCCATATGATCTCGTGCCTCTTGCTCGCTTAACAAGTGCCATCATACTTTCCTTATTCAGCAATGGATTATCGGTAAGCCATATCGCATTTAAAGCTACAACACCTTGCTCTACAGTCCCTTTTTCCAATAAAGGTATTGGTACTTCATTACAAAACGCTCCAGCTCCCTTTACCGCATGGTATAATTCATCGTGAACTGGATCATAAATGAGTCCAACCTTTCCGATACCGTTCTCATAAATTCCAATTGAAATTGCGAAATTTCTTTTTTGGTGAACAAAGTTCATCGTGCCATCAATTGGATCAATTAACCAAACAACCCCATCAGAAGAAGTTACCTCATCTCCATAACCTTCTTCTCCTAAAATATTATGATTCGGGAATGTTTCTTTAATTTTCCCAATTAAAAACTGTTCTATTTCTCGGTCCATATTTGTTACTAAATCAGCTGCATTGGATTTCGTTTCTATAATAAGTGCTTTTTCCATTGATGCGATTAAAAACTCTCCTGCATCTCGAATCCACTGTTTGGCGTGTGCATCGATGTCTTTCCATACTTCTTGCATGTTTAAACACTCCGATCTATACTGTTCACAGAAAAAACGAACCCCTTTATAAGGTTCGCACCAACTAATTTTTTATACATATACTATTATTACGCTTCTAAACGAATCATTTCAAGTCTTAACACTTCTAACTTTTGTACACACTCTTCTTTTTTCAGTTTATCATTTTCCATCATCGCATCATATAAAGTTGCTAATTCATAATCTAGCTCCAAACGTAGCACCGGTATTCTCTTTTCAGCATCTGTTCTCTTTAACGCATTAATCACCTGTCTCATATTATTTGCCTCCTCCCAATATTCGTCTGCCCTCGGACTAGAATTAATTAAATTTTCTGATTTTTTGTTTTATACTATACTATGTTGGATAAATCATCTATGCAACAAAATTATATTTTTTTATTTAAATTTTTTTGTGCTGTTTTTTTTATGAATAGTACAAGCTATGCTAAAATAAAAGCAAAATAGGAGTTGGAGGAACAATCATGACACTACAAACATTCAAGTCAACTGATTTTGAGGTATTTACAGTTGATGGTCTCGAAGAACGAATGAGTGCAATTAAAACGAACATTCATCCTAAACTGGAAGCTTTAGGGGAACAGTTTGCAACGTATTTATCCAAACAAACTGATGAGAACTTTTTTTATCATGTAGCAAAACATGCACGTCGCAAAGTCAATCCACCAAACGATACTTGGGTTGCTTTTTCAACAAATAAACGCGGATATAAAATGCTACCACATTTCCAAATTGGATTATGGGGTACTCATGCCTTCATATACTTTGGTTTAATCTATGAGTGTCCACAAAAAGTGGAGACGGCTCACGCCTTCTTAGAACATTTAAATGATTTAAAAACAAATATTCCAAATGACTTCGTTTGGTCCATTGACCATACTAAACCAAGTGTAAAATTACATAGAACACTTGAAACAGAAGACTTACAAAAGATGATTGAACGTCTAGCTACTGTGAAAAAAGCAGAATTATTAGTTGGTATTCATATATCACCAGAGGAGTTTTCAGCAATGACCAACGAACAATTCCTTGCTAAGATTGAATCTACGATGCAATCACTCCTTCCTTTATATGCACTTTGTAATCGATAGTAGAAAACGGACAATTTATATTGTCCGTTTTTAGTTGTTATCACATTATATCACTTCAGTTTTCATTTTTCAAAATATTTTTTACATTTTCACAAGCTTTTGTTCTTCAGTTTCTTTTGCCCTTTGAATCGCACGATATATAGAATATCCACTTACTTCTTGAAACTCTTTATCAATTTTCTTCTCTTCTGCTTTAGATGGAACAATCTCTTTAAAACGACGATATAATCCCATTAATTCTTCTCTTATAATTCCTTTTTCGTATACTTTCTCAATTGCTTCATAAAACTTCACAATTGCAATCATTTCCTCATTTGACCAATCATAATCTAACGGATATTGATATTCCATTTTGCACCTCATTTATCATTTCTTCTTATTTCAGTACGCTATCTTAAAGAGATTTTCTTCTTCACTATAGCCACTTTGCATTATACACTATTTATTCATTGTGATGGAATTGTCTTCCTCTATAAGTTAATTGGAAGTAACTATTTAACATACTCACTGTAAAAATATTTTTTTCTATACATCTATAATTATTGGTGATATAATGCTTTTGTTTTATAGAAAATAAAGTGAACCTACCATCTCAAAAACAATTTTGTGATCGGCAGAAAAACAAGTCTTATTCTAAAAAACACTTAACTTTTTTAGAACAGATTATATAAAACAAACTCTAATAAATATTAAGAAAAAGAAGGGGTGTATAGATTGTCCCAATACGAAACACCATTGTTTACCGCTTTAGTTGAGCACAGTAAGCGAAATCCAATCCAATTCCATATTCCTGGTCATAAAAAAGGACAGGGCATGGATCCTACATTTCGCGAATTTATTGGGCATAACGCATTAGCAATTGATTTAATTAATATTGCGCCGCTCGATGATTTACATCATCCAAAAGGTATGATTAAAGAAGCACAAGATTTAGCAGCCTCTGCATTCGGTGCAGATCATACTTTCTTTTCTATTCAAGGTACAAGTGGCGCAATAATGACAATGGTGATGAGCGTTTGCGGTCCTGGTGACAAAATCCTAGTACCACGAAACGTGCATAAATCAGTAATGTCAGCTATTATTTTCTCAGGTGCAAAACCGATTTTCATGCATCCTGAAATCGATCCAAAACTTGGTATTTCACATGGAATTACAATTCAATCTGTCAAAAAGGCACTTGAAGAGCACTCTGATGCGAAAGGCTTACTTGTTATTAATCCAACATACTTTGGATTTGCTGCAGACTTAGAACAGATTGTACAATTAGCACATTCTTACGATATCCCTGTACTCGTTGATGAGGCCCATGGTGTTCATATTCATTTTCACGATGAATTGCCGATGTCAGCCATGCAAGCTGGAGCAGATATGGCAGCAACAAGTGTTCACAAACTAGGTGGATCTTTAACGCAAAGTTCCATTCTTAATGTGAAGGAAGGCCTTGTGAACGTAAAACATGTTCAATCTATTATTAGCATGCTTACGACTACATCAACTTCTTACATCTTGTTAGCGTCCCTAGATGCTGCTAGAAAACGTCTTGCTACAGAAGGAACAGCACTCATAGAACAAACAATACAATTAGCGGAACAAGTTCGTGATGCTATAAATGCTATTGAGCATCTTTACTGTCCTGGGAAAGAAATGCTAGGTACAGACGCTACTTTTAACTATGATCCTACAAAGATAATTGTATCTGTAAAAGATTTAGGTATTACAGGCCATCAGGCTGAAGTATGGCTTAGAGAGCAATATAACATTGAAGTAGAACTCTCAGATTTATACAACATACTATGTCTTGTCACTTTCGGAGATACAGAAAGTGAGACAAATACACTTATTGCAGCATTACAAGATTTAGCAGCGACATTTAGAAATCAAGCCGATAAAGGTGTTCAAATACAAGTAGAAATTCCAGAAATACCAGTGCTAGCACTTTCTCCTCGAGATGCTTTTTATTCGGAAACAGAAGTCATTCCATTTGAAAATGCTGCAGGTCGTATTATAGCTGATTTCGTTATGGTTTATCCGCCAGGGATTCCAATCTTTACTCCGGGGGAAATTATTACACAAGATAACTTAGAGTATATTCGTAAAAACTTAGAAGCGGGTTTACCTGTACAAGGCCCTGAAGATATGACATTACAAACATTACGTGTGATTAAAGAGTACAAGCCTATCAGTTGATAGGCTTTTCTTTCACCCTTTTCCTCTTTTCTCATACGATATGAAGTAATGTAACGTATAGGTGGGGATACTATTATGATTGTAATAGGCCGTTCTATTGTACATCCTTATATCACAAATGAATATGAGCCATTTGCAGCTGAGAAACAACAAATCTTATCGATAATGGCAGGAAATCAAGAAATTTATTCCTTCCGAACATCTGATGAACTCAGCTTTGATCTAAATTTGCGAGTTAATATTATTACTTCCGCATTAGAACTTTTTCAAAGTGGATTTCAGTTTCGCACATTTCAACAGTCCTTTTGCAACCCCCAGTATTGGAAAAGAACGTCTCTTGGGGGATTCGAGCTCCTTCCAAACATACCCCCTTCCATTGCCATACAAGATATTTTCAAAAACGGAAAACTATATGGAACTGAATGTGCTACCGCTATGATTATTATTTTTTACAAAGCTTTACTATCCTTGTATGAGGAAGACACTTTCAACCGTCTCTTTGCAAACCTTTTACTTTATACGTGGGACTACGATCAAGATTTAAAGCTCATAACAAAAACGGGTGGCGATCTTGTTCCCGGTGACCTCGTTTATTTTAAAAATCCACAAGTGAATCCAGCTACAATCGAGTGGCAAGGAGAAAATACAATCTATCTAGGAAATTTCTTTTTTTACGGACATGGCGTAGGTGTAAAAACCAAAGAGGAAATTATATACTCATTAAATGAACGACGGGTCCCTTACGCTTTTATTTCGGCTTTCTTGACCGATACTATTACCCGTATTGATAGCCGTCTCATGAGCCACTACGCTTCTCCTAGCGTTCCACAGACATCGATAGGATTTATTCCGATTAGAGATGATGCAATCGTTGCAACAGTTGGCCATACAACTACAATTTATTAAAAAAACGCCTACATATACATATGTAGGCGTTTTTTCTTATTTAAGCTTTTGTATGTTCTTTATGGTCACATTCGCAATGAGATCCACATTTCCCGTATAGTACTGTTGATTTTTCATCTTCAAAATGTCC
>NZ_JAKUFT010000056.1:0-33182 GCF_022663605.1 Bacillus cereus group sp. BfR-BA-01379 | reverse complement strand
TGTTGTAGAATTTTGAGGAACAAATATTGAAAAAACCCCTTTCCGATTGGAAAGGGGTTTCTCAACATTATACATTTACAGTTTGTGATACACTCAAATCTAATCCATAAGTATCTGGTTTACTCGTATACTGTACTCCACCGACAATTGTAAGTACTACTGCAACTGCTAAAACTCCAGCTAATGCTTTTTTCATTTTTCATCCTCCTTATGACTTTCTAACATTTCAATAACTAGCTTATAATAGTGATTACTTTGTTCAAAGTTCAGTGATTTAGAAAAGTATTCCGCAAGCTCCACATATACTTTCTTCAGTTCTATTTTATTACCTGCTGATTTATAAAACGGAATAGCTTCTAATTCCAAAAATTGTTTATACTCTCGTGCCTCTTCAAAATACTTATTTCGAAGCATAAGCAGTAAATATAATTTTGTATTAAATCTCTCTTCACGTTTGGCAGCGACAATACCTTTATCAATCCATTCTCTCGCTTCTTCAAACTGTTCTAATTTAATACAAGCTAATGCCATTTCATATAATGTGTCTATATAATTTAAATCTATTTGTTTTTGAAGTTGTAAACTCTCTAAATAATAATCTTTCGCTTGATTATATTTTTTCTTTTTATAATATATATTCCCAATATTACTTAAAGTAATAGCCATTAAAACATCTTTATCCGCAAAAGCCTCTGATTCCCTCAGTATGCTCTTATACATTTCTAAAGCTTCTTCATATTGCCCTTGTTCCGCATAACTTAATGCAATAAGAATTTGACAGTTTATCACGTTCCGAAATTTATACTCATTTCTAAATGCCTCTAGTGCAATATTCGCAAAGTGCAACGTAAGATGCTGGATTTCCAAATGACTATAAGTAAGAGCGATATTATAATAAATTCCTGTCTCATGATACCCTAGCTCTTTTGCCATAATTTCTGTCTCTAATAAATGACTTAATCCCTGTTTCCACTTATATTGTAAACAGCATAATAATCCTTTACTATACGTATACAACAACTTCTGAAAAGGCGAGAATTTCTTATATGCCTTCTTAAGCTGCTCTAATTCTTCTGCGATTACCGGCAAGTCTCTTTTCATCAGTAAATAACGTATATTAAGTAGTTTATAATAATTTATAATTTCAAAATCTAAAACGTGTTGCATATCTTCTTGCAATTCATTATAGATGCGCTCAACTTGTGCCTTTTCCAAACGGATTAATGCATTTAACCATTCATCGAGCTTCCCCTTCACATCTTCTTCTACATCTCTCAAATCCGTCACGGCAATTTCTAACCTTGTGCAGAGCAATTGTAGAATTTCTTCTGATGCTTCGATCTTTCCATTTTCGATTTTACTTAAGTATGAGACAGAACAAATGCCCTGACATAATTCTTCTTGTGTCATTTTTTGCTGTAGCCGTTTATAAAAGACTTGTTTGCCTATTTTTTCTAATGTTTGTTGCATTGTCCTCCTCCATTCTCATTACCCCCATTACTCTAATAATACATAAAATCTTGAGAAATATAAATTGATAAATGTTAATTTTCTAAAAAATATGCAATATTTCATTTTTTTCTTTCTTGACTATACTTTCATATCCATTCTTTGCTACGAGCGATGAAAAATTGGTATACTATAACCAAATTATGGAGGTGTTTTCGCGATGACTTATTATAAAGACGATAGCTATGCCTTACATACAGATTTATATCAAATTAATATGGCTTATACATATTGGAAAGATGGTATTCATAATCGCCGCTCGGTGTTTGATTTATACTTTCGAAAGCTTCCATTCGAGAACGGTTATGCTGTTTTTGCTGGCCTTGAAAAGATTGTAGAGTACATAGAAAACTTCAGCTTTACCGAAAGCGATATCGCTTATTTATCAGAATTACAATTTGAAGAAGAATTCCTTCAGTATTTACAAAATATGAAATTCACTGGGACCATTCGAAGTATGCAAGAAGGTGAAGTTGTATTTAATAACGAGCCTTTATTACGTGTGGATGCACCGCTCGGCGAAGCACAAATTATTGAAACTGCCCTGTTAAACATTGTGAATTACCAAACATTAATTGCAACAAAAGCTGCTCGTATGAAGCACGCTGCAAATAATGATGAACTTTTAGAGTTTGGTACAAGACGTGCTCACGAGTTTGACGCTGCTCTTTGGGGCACACGTGCTGCCTTTATTGGTGGGTTTTCGTCTACGAGTAACGTTCGTGCTGGAAAACGCTTCGGGATACCTGTAGCCGGCACACACGCTCACTCTTTCGTTCAAGCGTATCGCGATGAATATGTCGCGTTTAAGAAATACGCTGAAACTCATAAAAAATGCGTCTTTCTCGTTGATACATACGACACTTTAAAATCAGGTGTTCCAAATGCGATTCGCGTCGCGAAAGAGTTTGGAGATCGTATCGATTTTTATGGCATTCGCCTTGATAGTGGTGATATGGCTTATTTATCTAAAAAAGCAAGAAAACTACTAGATGAAGCTGGGTTTACACATACAAAAATTATTGCTTCTAGCGATTTAGACGAATACACAATTATGCATTTGAAATCTCAAGGAGCAAAAATTGATGTATGGGGTGTTGGAACAAAATTAATTACATCCTTTGAGCAACCGGCATTAGGGGCTGTTTATAAACTCGTGGCGATTGAAGATACGGATGGAAAGTTAAATGATACAATTAAAATTTCATCTAACCCTGAAAAAATTACGACTCCAGGACTGAAACGAATTTATCGTATTATCAATCGAGTTAATGATCATGCAGAAGGCGATTATATTGCATTAGATTCTGAAGAACCTGGAAAAGAAGAACGCTTAAAAATGTTTCACCCTGTTCACACGTATATAAGTAAATTTGTAACAAACTTTGAAGCTCGCGAACTGCATAAAGACATTTTCGTTAACGGCGAAAGAACATATGAACTACCAGGTATATTAGATATTCAAAAATATAATGAACAGAGTCTCGCACTATTTTGGGAAGAGTATATGCGAACTTTAAATCCCGAAGAGTACCCTGTTGATTTAAGTCAAGAATGTTGGGATCATAAAATGAATTACATTCAAACTGTTCGAGAACAAGTTGAAAAAAATATACAAAAATAAAGTGAAACTTTAATCAGTGGGTTTTTTCTTCATCCCCCACTGATTATTAGCCCTCACCAATCGGACTTTAATGGGCAGCCCGCCCCCCACCTAAATTCTTTGCTTTCGCTAAATTTTGAGATAGGGGTCTTACTGCCCATTAAAGCGGGATAAAACAGAGAAGCTTCTCCTTCTCTGTTTTTTCAATACGATATATACCTTTGTGGAAAATATATTAAAATAATAAGACAAATATTTTATTGAGTCAATTTCAACCAAATAACCTAAAAAAGAGGACGCAGGTTGCGTCCTCTTTTTTATAAATCTTTCACTCGTAGTACACGCATTGCATTTAGCACTGCAAGTAGTGTCACACCAACATCTGAGAAGACAGCTTCCCACATTGTTGCAATACCAAAAGCACCAAGTAATAAAACTAATCCTTTTACCCCTAATGCAAAGATGATATTCTGCCATACAATGCGTCGTGTACGTTTTGCGATGTTTAAGGCTGTTGCAATTTTTGAAGGCTCATCAGTCATAATAACGATGTCTGCTGCCTCAATCGCTGCATCTGATCCTAAACCACCCATCGCAATACCAACATCTGCTCTTGCTAATACCGGTGTGTCATTAATACCATCACCAACGAAAGCAACCTTTTCTTTTCCGTTCTTCGCCGCATCAATTTTTTCGATTTCTTCTACTTTTTGTTGCGGTAATAGTTCTGCATGAACTTCATCTAAACCTAATTCCTTACCGACAGCTTCACCAACTGCTTTTGCATCACCAGTTAACATGACTGTCTTCTTAATACCTAGTTCTTTTAATTTTTGAATTGCTTGTTTTGAATCTTCTTTTACCTCATCAGAGATAACGATATAACCTGCATATTCCCCATCTACAGCAACGTGAACTAATGTACCTACAGTTTCTGGTTGCTTAAATGTAATATTTTCTTTTCTCATTAACTTAGCATTACCTGCAAAAATTTCTTTTCCTTGTACTTTTACGACTGTACCGTGACCAGAAATTTCGTTATAATCATCGATTATTTTTTCATCAATTGATTTTCCATATGCCTTTCGAATCGATTGTGCAATTGGATGATTAGAATACACTTCAGCAAATGCTGCATACTCTAATAATTCTTCATTTGTAATACCTTCGCTTGGTTCCATTTTTGTAACTTTGAAGACGCCTTTTGTTAATGTTCCCGTTTTATCAAAAACAATATATTTCACATCATTTAAAGCTTCTAAATAGTTACTTCCTTTTATTAACACACCACTTTTAGATGCACCACCAATTCCTCCAAAGAATCCAAGAGGAATAGATACAACTAACGCACATGGACAAGAGATTACTAAGAACACTAAAGCTCTATAAATCCATTCTGAGAATGTAGCTCCTTCTAAAATAAGTGGTGGAATAAACGCCATAATCGCTGCTGTAATAACTACAACTGGAGTATAGTAACGCGCGAACTTCGTAATAAAGTTTTCTGTTGGCGCTTTTTTACTGCTTGCATTTTGAACTAAATCTAAAATTTTTGATACAGTTGATTCACCAAATTCTTTTGTAACTTCAATTGTTAATACACCATTTTGGTTCACAAAACCACTTAATACATCATTTCCAACTTCGACTTCACGTGGTACAGATTCACCAGTCAATGCTGAAGTATCTACCATTGATGTTCCTTCAACCACTTTTCCGTCTAATGGTACTTTCTCACCAGGCTTCACGATAATATAATCGCCGATTTGTACATCTTCTGGTGATACTTGTTTCGTTTCATTTCCAACCTTCACATTCGCATAATCAGGACGGATATCCATTAATGAAGTAATTGATTTTCGGGAGCGATTGACCGCAATACTTTGGAATAGTTCCCCCACTTGATAGAATAGCATTACCGCAACAGCTTCTGAATATTGTTGAATCGCAAAAGCTCCTAGTGTTGCAATTGCCATTAAGAAGTTCTCATCGAACACTTGGCCACGAGTTATGTTTCTTACCGCTCTCCAAACGATATCTCCACCTATTAATAAATACGCAACGACGAATAACGGAATTGTGATCATTTGTGGTAAACCAGCTAATGCAGCAATTGCTGTCAAAATTCCGCCGACCACTAATCGTCCTACCATCTTTTTCACATTTGCTTCACCATGGTCGTGACTATGCCCGTGGTCATGGCCACCCTTTTCTTCACGAACCACTTTCACATCTGGTTCTAACTTTTGAACGACATTTGTTATATTTGCTACAGTCGCTTCTAATTCTCTTTTATTCGCTACTTCAACTCGTAATTTCTTTGATACGAAATCAACAGTTGCTGCTGAAACAGTTGGCATTTCTTTCACTTTATTTTCAATCTTCATCGCACAGTTTGCGCAATCTAAACCTTCTAATATGAACACTTCTTTTGCTACTTTTGTATTTTTTTCTTCTTCCACTTTAATGTGCGGTTCTAATTTTGTAACGAGTTGTTTCGCTTCTGTAACAACTTCGCTTTCTTTATTTTGTGCTGTTTCTAAAATCATTGTTTTTGTCGCAAAATTTACAGAGCAAGAATTTACTCCTTCTATATTCCCAACACCTTTTTCAATTTTCATTGCACAGTTCGCACAATCTAAACCTTCTAACATCAGTTTCTTTTTCACTAATGCTTCAGCCATCGTTCTCCCTCCTCGCGTTCTTTTTTATTCTTCCTCGTTTACGTGTTCAAACGCTTGCTCGAAGATATGAATTACGTGCTGGTCAGCTAACGAATAATAAACGACCTTGCCTTCTTTACGATTCTTTACAAGTTTCGCTTGCTTTAACACACGAAGCTGATGTGAAATAGATGATTGTGTCATTCCTAATAAATACGCTAAATCACAAACACACATTTCAGCTTCAAATAATGCATGTAATATTCTCGTACGTGTACGATCACCTAATACTTTAAATAGTTCTGCTACTTTACTTAAACTTTCATCAGTTGGAATTGTTTGTTTTACTTGATCAACAACTTCTTCATGAATTACTGTTTGAGAACATGTCTCTTGTGGTGTTTCCACTTTATTTCCAGCCATTATAGCTCACCTCTTCATTTGAACATATGAACAATCATTCATATATCTTATACTCTTATTATATGAGCGCCTATTCATATGTGTCAATGAAATCTCATACATTTTTTTTGAACGTTTCGTTCACATTTACAAAAGATCTACCCATATTTTCCGCATCCATTACATTCTCATACAAAAAAGATGTACATTTTACACAAAAGAAAAAAGCCTTGCGCGTTCCCTAGACGCACAAGGCTTACTATACTTATATCCCTTTTAATTCAGCTTTTAATTAGCTTGTTCTAAATTATCTTGCGAACTTCCATCGTCTTTTAAATGACTATGTTTTTTCGAATAAACAAAGTATACAACTACTCCAATTGCTAACCAAACACCGAAGTAGATCCATGTTGTTAATGGTAAGTTAAACATTAAGAATAGACAACATGCGATTGAAATAATAGGTAGCGTTGGTACAAGTGGTACCACAAATCCACGTTGTAAATTCGGATGTGTTTTACGAAGAATAATAACCGTCACACCAACCATCGCAAACGTTAACAATGCTCCAATATTCGCTAAATTCGACAATTCTTTTAAATCGACAAATCCAGCAATTAAAGCACTACCAATACCTGTTAACCAAGTTGAGAATACTGGCGCTTCTGTTTTCTTATTAATTTTCGCAAATGATTTTGGTAATAAACCATCACGGCTCATCGCGAAGAATACACGTGTCGTTGCATAAATGTAAGCAAAAATTACAGCCATAATACCAATTACAGCTCCAACTGCGATTACACCCGCTACTTTATCTTGACCTACAACTTCTAACACATATGCCATAGCTTCTGGTACATCTAATTCTTTATAAGAAACCATACCTGTCATAACAAGACAAACTACAACATAAATGATTGTACAAATAATTAACGAAGCAATAATACCAATCGGTAAATCACGTTGCGGATTTTTCACTTCTTCAGCAGAAGTTGCTAATGCATCAAATCCTAAGAAAGCAAAGAATACTGCTGCCCCTCCGGCAAAGACTCCACTAACACCGTACGGCATAAATGGTGTCCAGTTTTCTGGTTGTACGTAAAACGCACCAACCGCAATGAATAAAACAACAATACCAATTTTAATTAATACCATTATGTTATTCACGCGCTTACTTTCTTTCGTACCTCTTGATAGTAACCAAGTTAAAACTAATGTAATGATAATTGCTGGTAAATTCACGATACCACCTTGTGATGGAATCTTTAACAGCTCTGTTGGAATGTGTAATCCAAACCCACTCACTAAGTTATTAAAATAACCTGTCCATCCACCAGCTACTGCGGCAGTTGTTACGACATATACGGATAGTAATGTCCATCCCATTAAGTGGGCAATAAACTCACCAATTGTCGCATATGAGTATGTGTAGACACTACCTGAAACCGGCAGTGTAGATGCAACTTCTGCATAACATAACGCTGCAAATCCACAAACAATCGCTGCAATCATGAATGAAAAAATAACTGCTGGACCAGCATCTCTTGCTGCTACTAATCCTGTTAATACTAGAACTCCTGTACCGATTATCGCACCAATCCCTAGCATTGTTAGGTCGAATGCCCCTAGCGTTTTCGTTAAAGTTTTACTTTTACTTTCCCCTAACAATTGCGTAACGGATTTCTTTTTAAATAGGTTGGCCACGATGTATGCCCCCTTTTGCCAAGAAGAGCTAAGAGATATTCACTCTTAGCTCTTATCATGTTGTTTTATATATTGTTCGATTTTGTTTTGTATAATGCTTCTATTAGCAAGATACTGTTTCTGCTTCTAATAATTCTTTAGCACCTTTGTATTCTACACCGTGAGCTTCTGCAACTGCTTCGAATGTTACATAACCATCTAATGTGTTAATACCTTTTAGTAATGCAGAGTTGCCTAGGCAAGCTTCTTTGTAGCCTTTGTTAGCAATTTGTACTGCATATGGTACTGTTACGTTTGTTAATGCAAGAGTTGATGTACGTGGAACCGCACCTGGCATGTTTGCAACTGCATAATGAACAACGCCGTGTTTTTCGTAAGTTGGGTTATCATGAGTTGTAATACGGTCAGTTGTTTCGAAAATACCACCTTGGTCAATCGCGATATCTACAACAACAGAACCTGGTTCCATTGATTTAATCATTTCTTCTGTTACAAGTTTTGGCGCTTTTGCACCTGGGATTAATACTGCACCGATTACAAGATCAGACTCTTTTACAGCTTCTGCAATATTGTAAGGATTAGACATTAAAGTTTTTACTTGGTTTCCGAAAATGTCATCTAATTGACGAAGACGTTCTGCACTTAAGTCGATGATTGTTACATCCGCACCTAGTCCAACTGCAATTTTAGCAGCATTTGTACCAGCTTGTCCACCACCGATAATTGTTACTTTACCACGTTTAACCCCTGGAACACCTGCAAGTAAGATACCTTTACCGCCTTTGTTTTTCTCAAGGAATTGTGCACCAATTTGTGCAGCCATACGACCAGCTACTTCACTCATAGGTGCAAGTAATGGTAGAGAACGATTTTCTAATTGTACTGTTTCGTATGCAATTGCAACAACTTTCTTCTCGATTAACGCTTTTGTTAATTCTGGCTCTGGAGCTAAGTGTAAGTATGTGAATAAGATTAAACCTTCGCTGAAGTGTTTGTATTCGCTTTCAACTGGTTCCTTAACTTTCATAACCATTTCCATGTTCCAAGCTTCTTCAGCTGTATCAACGATTTTCGCTCCCGCTTCAACATACTGAGCATCTGTGAAACCAGATCCTAAACCTGCACCCTTTTGAATGAATACTTCGTGATTGTTACGAATTAAATGTACAACACCTGCTGGTGTCATTGCCACACGGTTTTCGTTGTTTTTAATTTCTGCTGGTACCCCAATACGCATAATGAAATGCCCCCTTATAATTAACAGAAAAAAGAAAGTCTTTTTTCTTTTTGTAATAATTAATAACTTATGTCCTTATTCTAGCATAACTTAAAAATTATGAAAACGCTAACATATCATTTTTTTAAAGTTTATATATTTAGAATAGTGTAAATATATGGAACATTGATTCTATTAGGCTCTTCGTTACATCTCATTATCTATCACTCTATTTTTATTATACTCCTTAAAAATAAGTAGCAATCATTTATTATTCGACAATAATGTAACAATGTAAGAAACCCCATTGATGCCGTATACATATACAGTTATTAATTTGCACATTACTTTAGGGATATATTCTTTTCATAAAAAAACAGCTGCGGGCATTTAGCCAGCAGCTGGGTAACTTATAAATAACTTAGAAAATAAATCATCTGTTGTTTCACTAATTTTATCGAACAGATCACTTTCTTCCGCTTCTTGTTCTTTTAACATCTTAATTGTCTCACGTGCATCTTCAGGATAATCGGTAATGATACCATCTACGTTTAACTTATAGTATCCCTTTAAACTTTCCATATCATTTACTGTCCATACGTAAATTGGCTTGTTTAACTTCCTTGCTTCTTTTACTAACTTCTTATTTAACATATATTCTTCCGCTACATAAAAATCAGCTTTCACATTCTTTAAGTTGGCTCTACTTGCATACAGTATATATCCGACTTTTATATCTGGATTTGCACGCTTAAATTCTTTAATAAGCGGGTAATGTAACGTTTGAATGACACATTGCTTCTCAAATTCATTATCTTTAATCGCTTTTAATACTTTGTTTACGAAATCTTTTTCGCCACCATGAAGCTTCACTTCAATATTAAGCTTGATTTTCCCCTTTGCCAGCTTAATGATTTCATCAAGTGTACTGATTTGTCCTGAAAAACCATCTTGACTAAGGGTAAGCTGTCTTAACTCGTCCATCGTTAAATCTGACACATGAACATTAGCATTAGCAAGACGTTTCAGCTTCAAATCATGTATAACTGCTAGTTCACCGTCTTTTGTTTGCAGTACATCAATTTCAGCATAATCTGCTTTCGCATCAATAGCCCCCTGTACAGCTTCCTTCGTATTCTCTACACCTTTTGAAATATAACCACGATGAGCCATAATAATTGGTTCTTTATATGTGTTTGTAATAAAGGTCACAATGAAGGCAACTACCATCCCTGCAGTAATAATTCCTACAATATATACACCAATAAATTTCCAACGATGTTTTTGGAAGAAACATTTATCCGCTTTCGTTTTTGAATAATCTAATCCTTCTTCTAATAAAACATCTTCAACCGGAACCTTTTGTAAATACAATCTCGTTAACGCCATAATGTAAAACGGCGTCATAATAAAGCTAAATAGATACAATGTACTTGTTAAGAAGACTGAGATAGTTGACTCTGCTAGCAACGCAAATGTCCCTTCTGGGTTTGTAAATTCATATACTCCCCACAGACAAAGTAAATAAATTCCTACACAAAAAAGAAAGACGATTCCTACAGATATGAAAAAACCTACTAAAAAGAACAATACTTTAAAGAAGCTTTCTTTTACTAAGTTTGCGCTTTTGCGTGCTGCCGTGCGGAATGGCTTTTCCTCTAAAACAATAATAGGTAAAACAAAAATCCAACGAAGATTTAAATAGGCAACTACAGCGAAGAAAGTATAATACCCAACTTGCCCCATTGTTGTCTTAAATAGTTCACCTGTAATAAAATTAGGAATTTGAATTTCAGGAATCAATGCAGATTTATACCCCATACTTAATAGCGGTAATAGTACAACTGCATACAAAACAAATCCAGGTAAGCAATATGTAAACAGGGAAGGTAAATACGTTACTGTTTTATACAAAATTGGACGTAATCTCACCTTTTGCCTTTTATGAGCGAAGTACGAAATGATAATAAGTACTGCAAACTCTGTAAAGATAAGAAACAATGCCAATATAGATAAAATTACAATCGCCAAAATCCCGTATGGTGTTTTCAAAAATGCTAATAACTCATCATTTGTTGCATTTGCATACCCACCAAAGTACAACAACTTATTGAAAATAATACCGAAAAGTGGGATAAACACAATCGCTGCTAACAATTTATAAGCAAGTTGGAATGTTAACACATTCCAAAAAGCAAATCTAACAGTTTGAAAGGAATGTCTCATTACTCCTGGTATAGATAGTCTTTTACGGTGTTGCATATATTCCTCCACATTCTAAAACGATATTTGAGATGGATTCCATATTTCCATTTCTAATCCATCTTTTTAATAATAATATATTCCGCCTAACATGAACACTCTTATACATACAATGAAAAAAGTGATGGCTACTTCCCATCACTTTTTTCATTTACTCTATTTTTTCTCTAGCCCTTGCCCAAATGCTTTCAAGAAGCTAAAACCGAATGTAATGGCTCTATTGATATCTGGATCTTTTAACACTTTAAAGAAATCCATCACTTTTGTTTTTTTACCATTATTTAATTCATCTGTTGCAAATTGCAATCCAGTAACTAAACTCGATGTGATTTGCTTCGTTACTTCTGGGTCAACTGCGGATAGCGCTTCCCCCGCTCCCATCATATTGTTGAGTGCATTTTTAACTGGTTCACGATTTAATTGCTCCACAGCGATTTTTGAAACATCTTCCTTCGCAGCAAGTAAACTAATCGCCGCATCTAATATCCCAGCCTTCTGTAACTGTGCTAACAGCTGCATCGTTTCCTCTACTGCTTCACGATTATTAGATAGCTCATTTAAAAGTTCATCTGCTACTTGCTGTTTCTGTTCTTCCTCTGTTACAACTTTCTTTTTAATTAACGTAATTTCTTTCGCCACTATCTCCGCCCCCTAGTCCACAAGTGATACGTATTGTTTTCTTTGCCACTTTTGCTCGATTTCAACACCATTTTGCGGATTACGCTTTTTATCTCGCGGGTTTGAAGATGGTAACGGACGATTTCCCTTTTCACGTAATACACGCATTTTCACCATCGTTTGTTTATATGCTGGTGTACATGTATAAAGGTCTGTTGCCGTCCCAGTTAAAATATTAATTGCTTCTTCATTTATCGTTGCATGCATCGGTAAATATAGCTCTTTCCCCGTTACACGATCTGTAACAAGCGCCTGTACTTTAATTTTTCCAAATGGTGATGCTAATTCCACAAGACCACCATCTTTCACATTGCGCTCTATAGCGAGTTCAGGTGAGATTTCAACGAATACTTCAGATACTTTAGATAAAATACCAGCCGACTTATTCGTCATGTTCCCTTCATGGAAATGTTCTAGCATACGACCATTATTTAAAAGTAAATCATACTCATCTGGCGCTACAACCGGTGGCACCCATTCATCTAATGATAAACGAGCAAGTTTATCTGGGAAGTTAAATCCATCTACATATAATAGCGGTGTATCGCTACCATCATGACTACCCCAACATAAACTATTCCATCCTTCTAGACGGTCGTACGTCGCTTGAGAGTATAACGGTGCAAGTGATGCGATTTCATCCATAATTTCACTTGGACTTTCGTAATTCCAATCCCCGCCTAGTGCACGAGCAACTTTTTGCAAAATCCACCAGTCTGGTTTTGAATCACCAAGCGGTTTCAATACTTCATATAACCTTTGAATACGGCGCTCTGTATTCGTAAACGTTCCTTCTTTTTCTAAGCTTGGTGCCGCTGGTAAAATAACATCGGCGAAACGAGCTGTTTTTGATAAGAACATATCTTGAACAACGAGGAAGTCTAAATTCGATAAAATATGTTGCACATGGTTCGCATTTGAATCGACTAAAGCCATTTCTTCACCCATCACATACATACCGCGTAGTTTTCCTTCTTCCGCTGCAAGTAACATTGCAATATTATTTAATCCTGGTGCTTTCGGAATAGTTGTACCGTATGCTTTTTCAAATTTCGCACGAAGCGTATCATCTGATACTGCTTGATAACCAGGAAGCCAGTTTGGTAATGTTGCCATATCACAAGCACCTTGTACGTTATTATGTCCTCGTAATGGGTATGCACCTGCACCAGGACGACGATAGTTACCCGTAACAAGTAGTAAATTTGAAATTGCTGCTGATGTCGTACTTCCTCCTGTATTTTGCGTTACACCCATTCCCCAAAGTATACAAGTACCATCTGCTTCATATACCATACGAGCCATGTCTTTCAGATTTCCTTTCGAAATCCCCGTAATTTCTTCTGTATAATCAAGCGTATACTTTTCTAACATTTTGCTATATTCATCAAAGTTCTTCACATTTTCAGCTAAAAACTTTTTATCATGCCAATCTTGATCAATAATATATTTCGTAATACCAGCAAGCCATACGTAATCCGTACCTTGGCGCGGATGAATAAATAAATCCGCACGCTCTGCCATTTCATGCTTACGAAGGTCTGCTACAATTAGTTTTTGCTCGTGTAATTTATGAGCACGTTTTACTCTCGTCGCAAGTACAGGATGTCCTTCTGTTGGATTCGCACCAACGATAATAACAAGGCCTGCTTCCGCTATATCTTTCACTGTTCCAGCATCCCCGCCCATACCGACAGTTTTAAATAAACCGTCTGTCGCTGGAGATTGGCAATAACGGGAGCAGTTGTCCACATTATTCGTTCCATATATTTGACGAGCTAGTTTTTGCATAAGGTAATTCTCTTCATTTGTTACTTTCGAAGAAGAAATGAATCCAAATGCATCGCTGCCGTATTCAGATTTAATATGCTGCATGTTAGAAGCAACAACTTCTAACGCTTCTTCCCAAGTAGCTTCAACAAACATATCGCCTTGGCGAATTAATGGCTTCGTAATGCGATCTTCACTATTTACAAAGTCCCATCCAAATTTCCCTTTTACACATGTGGAAATACCATTAACCGGTGCATCTGAAACAGGTTGCACTTTTAATATATGGCGATCTTTCGTCCATACTTCGAAGGAACAACCAACACCACAAAATGTACAAACTGTTTTTGTTTTATTAACTTTCGTCTTACGCATCGCAGCCTCTACTTCTGAAACCGCTAAAATACTACTATATCCCGGCTCTACATCCTTTACAAAATCAATCATCGGATCTAACACATCTGGTTTTAATCCTGTCATGAACCCGGCTTCACCTAACATTGATTTTTCCATTAACGCATTACACGGACATACTGTTACACATTGCCCACAACTTACACAAGATGAGTCATTTATACTTACACCATGATCCCATATAACACGTGGACGATCTAAGTTCCAGTCTATCGATATAGTTTCATTAACCTGTAAGTTTTGACATACTTCTACACACTGTCCACAAGCAATACATTGATTTGGATCATACCGATAAAACGGATGTGACATATCCACTTCACAAGCACTTACTTTCGGCTCATACGGATATTTCTGTTCTTCAATTCCCATCATATGTACTGTGTTATGGACTTTACAGTTACCATTATTGTTATCACAAACGGTACAATACAATAAATGGTTCTCTAATATTCGATCCATTGCCTCAGTCTGTGCCTCTTTTGCACGCTGGGACTGTCTTTCGATATGCATACCGTTCTCGAGCTTCGTTGAACAAGCACGCAATAACTTCCCATTTACTTCTACAATACACGTATCACAAGTTTGAATTGGATCTACTTCTGGTACATGACAAATTTGAGGATGTTCCAAATTACTCTCGTTAAATAATTGTAGTATCGTCTTTTCACCCGATGTGGAAAATTCTTTACCATCCACGGTTACACGGACTGTCTGTTCTGCCATAGTTTCCCCTCTCCTTACAACCAACTGTACAACACAATTGTGAATCCGTTTTCAAAACTGCATTACTGTACATATTTTTGAAACGCTCTGCCCGAATACTTTTCTTATGAAGTCGATTCTAGATGTTATAAGGTATAACTACGAAAGCTTGAAAATATCACTATTCTACAGTTCTATTATATCGTACATATACAATAATAACCAAAATAATCTGTGATCTTCTTCCTAATAGGTATTTTTATTTTTTCCATTGTTTTATGATAAACATGGGAGAGAAATACATATAAAAGGGGAATTTAATATGGAGCCTACGCAAGAAACTTATACAATTGTACGCTATCAATCTGGTACATTTTCAAAACAACTGGATGAGATTGTTACAGAATCTCCTATTACTATTAAATTGAATGGTGAAGAATATGTAACAGTCGTATGCACACCAACCTATATTGAAGATATGGTAATTGGTTTTTTAATTTCTGAGGGAATTATTTCTTCTTATAAAGACGTTGAAGAATTATGGATGCAAAAAGATAACGGAATTGTCCATGTAAAATCATCAAAAGTAAATCCGCTCTATCAAACTTTATATAATAAGCGATACATCACTTCTTGCTGCGGAAAAGGTAGACAAGGTTTTATTTTCGTTAACGATGCAGCAAAAGCAAAAGATTTACATGATATACACGTGAAAGTTACTCCTGAAGAATGTTTTTACTTAATGAATACGTTACAACAATCTTCCACTACATTTCGCCAAACCGGTGGTGTTCATAATACCGCTCTATGTGATCGAAACAAGATCCTCCTATCAAGAATGGATATCGGAAGACATAATGCATTAGATAAAATATACGGTCATTGTTTGCGCAACGATATATCCGTTAAAGGAAAAATCATTGCATTTAGCGGGCGCATTTCATCCGAAATTTTACTCAAAGTTTCAAAAATCGGATGTGAAATTGTTCTATCTAAATCCGCTCCAACAAAACTAGCATTGCAACTCGCTCATGATTTAGGCATTACAGTCGTAGGATTTATTAGAAATGACTCTTGCAATATTTACACACACCCACATCGAATTGATGGCTATCAATCGCATAACTAAAATAGCTCCTCAACCGAGGAGTTATTTTAGTTATGAAAATGTAACATATTAAAGACTTGAATAGTTAATAAAGTTAATATATAATTTCATTACATATTAAAAACAAAACATTGTAGCATATATCTTTTCATTCTTTTACAAATTAAAAGAGACTGCTACCAATACGCATACACAATCTTATAAAAGTAATGGATTTATTTTATTTGAAATCGATCAAGGAGGTTACAACTATGGAAATTCGCTTATTAACGACAGAGGACGCAGAAATATATTTAAAAGTTTGTATGGAAGGTTTAACGAAAAACCCGGAAGCTTTTAGCTCTTCTTATGAAGATGTTCTGAAACATGAGGATCCTGTAGCTGCTATGGCAAAACGATTAAGCAATCCGGATAAGTATACTCTAGGCGTCTTCAAAGATAACGATTTAATCGGCATTGCTACTTTAGAAATAAAGCCTTTCATTAAACAAGAACATAAAGCAAAAATCGGTTCCGTTTTTGTTTCCCCAAAAGCGCGTGGCCTTGGAGCAGGACGAGCTCTAATTAAAGCCATTATTGAAAACGCCGATAAATTACATGTAGAACAACTTATGCTCGATGTTGTAGTTGGTAACGCTGGTGCCAAAAAATTATATGAATCATTAGGTTTCCAAACTTACGGCGTACAAGAGCGTTCATTAAAACATAACGGTCAATACTGGGACGAGGAACATATGGTTCTGTTCTTAAATGATTAATACTTCAATATAGTTTTTTCAAAGCATCTTCTTATTAAGGAAGGTGCTTTTTTCATTACAACAATGTAATCTTCATGTCACCTTTATCGATCGTACCAAACCTTTCCATTCATTATACTAAAAGTATAAAGTGAGGCATCAATCATAAAATGAACGTATAGCATTCAATTGATATATGAAGGAGAATGTGACATGAAACAAAACAAACGAGCTATGCTTTTAATATTTACTACAGCAATTGTAACTTCTGGGTTAGCAATTTTACCTTGGTTTATTATATGAACACTCCCCCTAACAACGAAAAAAGCTTATTGCTTCTTAAGAAGCAATAAGCTTTTTTATATTATAAAATCCCCAAAATTTTATTTACACAACTTATAATAATAACCATAGATACGGCAATGCACATGACAACCGTATTACGATCTTGCTTTTCTTTTTTTGAAATTTCTTCTTTTGGATTCATGTGTATGATCTCCTTTTAAAAAAAGTGTGAGATAGGAAATTTTTCTTATCCGATGCGAGGTGAATACGAAAACCCTCTCTATCTCACATACACAATAGAATGGAATTGTCATTTTATAAATAAAATGACATGACGTTATGTCGCAACATAGGGTATTTTGTGTCGCTACGTTTTCTATTATAAAAAATAGTTGTGCAAAACTAGTGCATTTTTTATGTCAATTACTCTGAGCGACAAATAACTCTTCCACTCAATCACATAAAAAGAGTTTTTTATTATTTTCATGTAAACTATACAAGTAGAATGAACAGTTTGGGGTGCACAAGATTATGGTAAAAATTTTATTAGTAGACGATGAAGAACGCATGTTACGATTATTAGATCTGTTCTTAAGTCCTCGTGGCTATTTTTGTATGAAAGCTACCTCTGGCCTTGAAGCACTAAAGTTAATAGAACAAAAAGACTTCGATATTATTTTGTTAGATGTTATGATGCCGAATATGGATGGATGGGATACTTGCTATCAAATCCGTCAAATTTCCAACGTTCCAATTATTATGCTAACAGCTCGTAATCAAAATTACGATATGGTGAAAGGCCTCACTATGGGCGCGGATGACTATATTACAAAACCATTTGATGAGCATGTATTGGTTGCACGAATTGAGGCTATATTACGCCGTACAAAGAAAGATGGATTCGTTAGCTTCAATGGTATCGAGTGGGATAAAACGAAACATACTGTCACAGTATATGATGAAAAAATCTCACTAACGCCTATCGAGTTTTCGTTACTTGGACTATTTTTACAAAATACAAACCGTGCTTATAGCCGAGATGATTTAATCGAAAAAATTTGGGGTTATGAAACAGACATTGAATATAGAACAATCGATTCACATATCCGCAATATCCGTGATAAATTACGCAAAAAAGGATTTCCAGTTGAAAATTACTTAGAAACTGTCTATAAAGTCGGATATAAATGGAAAAGTGAATAATTACTTCGGTCAGTGGACAATAGTATATCACTGACCCTTTATATGAAATAAGGTATGGTGAGAAAATGAGTAAACTTTCACTTAAAATTGGGACATACTTTTTAATATTAGCTTTATGTATTGAAACAATTGCTTTCGTATCTTTTTACAAAAGTATTTCAACAATGCGGATTGAGGAAGAAACACTTGCTCTTTTAGAAAAAGGCAATCGCTATAGTAGCAAAATTACAAATCGCACAAAGTGGAGTGCAATTGCTAAAGAAAAGAAACACGTCGAACGCGCTGAATACAATAAAAATCCTAAACGTCCTATGTATCCAGAGTTTGATATCGCGGATGAAGCTGAACACTTAGTAGAATCAGAATCAATCGCTAACTCTGATATAGCTATCATTATAACTGACAATAATGGCAAAATCATTTCCACTTCAGAACCCGTAACAAAGGCAATGCAAAAACAACTTACTTGTAAAACAGAACCTATTCCAAAAGGCGGATTGATCGTCGAAAAGAACTGGAAAAAATCAAAATTCATCACAACGGTAAGTCCACTTAACACAGAAGAATTTCAAGGAAAGTTATATATGTTGTTAAAAACATCTTTCTTAGAAAATATGTTACTTAAACTTATGAACCAATTTCTTATCATTAGTGTTGTGACAATTATTTTAACGACTATTTCTGTCTTTGTTTTTTCTCGTGTTATTACAGAACCGCTTATAAAAATGAAGAGGGCAACAGAAAAAATGTCAAAATTAAATAAGCCAATTCAATTAGGTATTAAACGGAATGATGAACTTGGAAGCTTAGCAAAGACGATTGAAGATTTATCCAGTGAACTGACTTATATGAAAAAAGAACGCAATGAATTTCTTGCTAGTGTCGCCCATGAACTATTAACGCCATTGACCTATATGAAAGGTTATGCGAAGGTAGCAAAAAGGGACTCTTTAACGAAAGAAGAGCGTGAAGAATACTTACAAATCATTGAGGATGAAACAGATAGTGTGACTGATCTCGTCCAAGATTTATTTATGCTGGTGCAATTAGAACAACACCAGTTTGTTATCAAAAAACAAAAAGTGATTCTTAGGCCATTTTTAGAACGAATGGTTGAAAAAACAAAAACAACATTAACAAATAAACAAATGCAACTCCATGTATATTGCAAAGATAATTTAGAAGTTTGCATAGACGAAAGACGTATGGAACAAGTTATGTTAAATTTATTACACAATGCTTATCAACATTCGCCAGAAAACACCTCTATTACAATACGTGTACTCACGGAAACAAATTCTTTTACAATAAGTGTAGACGATGAAGGAGAAGGTATTCCTGAAGAAGATATCCCGCATATTTTTGATCGTTTTTATCGTGTTGATAAATCCAGAACGAGGGCTACTGGCGGCAAAGGTATTGGGCTAGCTGTTGCAAAAGAAATTGTAGAATTGCATAACGGTTCCATTCTAGTAACAAGCCAATTAGGAGTAGGAACAAACTTTATAATTGAGCTACCTTTTGAATAAGATGCGTGTGAAAACACCAGTAGTAGTAAACACTACTGGTGTTATTTTGTTCATAAAATCAGCTCATATAAGCTAAGCTTTTGAAATTATTCTTATTTCAATATAAAATAAAGGTACATTTGCAAAGATTTGGAGGGTGATATAATTGGATATCCATGTATTAACAAAAGACGAAGCGGAAATTTACTTAGAACTTCGTGTAGAAGGATTAAAGCAAAACCCTGAAGCTTTCAGCTCTTCTTATGAAGATATTATTAATAAAGAGTGTGCGATTGAATATAAAGCACAAAAATTAGCACAAGATGAAAACTATACGCTAGGTGCATTTAAAGATGGACAATTAATCGGGGTTGCAACACTGGAAACGAAACCATATGTAAAACAAGAACATAAAGCTAAAATCGGTTCTGTATATGTGTCTCCAAAAGCACGCGGACTTGGAGCAGGAAAAGCACTTATTAAAGAATGTCTTGAACTTGCTAAATCTTTAGAAGTAGAACAAGTTATGCTTGATGTTGTTGTTGGCAACGATGGAGCAAAAAAACTTTATGAATCATTAGGATTTAAAACATTTGGTGTGCAAGAACGTTCGTTAAAATATAACGGACAATATTGGGACGAAGAGCATATGGTCTTATTCTTAGATGAAAATAAATAATAAAAAACATCCTCATTCTTGGAGGATGTTTTTTTACTTTGTTGTATACCATGCCTTATGTAATAATTGAATCGCTTTCGCAATTTCTTCTTCTAATAAAATCGCAAACCCAAGTAAAACTACATTTTCAGGTGCAGTACCTTCTTTATAATACGTAGAAACAGGATATAGTTTAATACTATATTTCGCAGCTTCTTTAATGAGTTCTTCTTCTCGCATTCCATTATGCACTTGTAATAAAATGTGTAATCCAGAATCTTCTCCTATTACTTCAACACGATTAGAGAAATACTTTTCTATTTCAAAAACAAGTCGATCTCTCTTTTTCCGGTAGACGACACGCATTTTATGAATATGTTTTTCCCAATAACCTTCATTTAAAAACTTTCTAATCACTTCTTGGTCCATTCTTGAAACACTTTGCGTATAAAACAAATATTCCTTTTGATACTTGTTAATTAAATTCTTCGGTAATACTATATAACTCATTCTTAATGAGGGCAATAAAGCTTTTGATAGCGTCCCCATATAAATAACTTTCCCATCTGTATCTAACCCTTGTAGTGCTGGAATTGGCTTCCCTGAATAGCGAAATTCACTATCGTAATCATCTTCAATAATATATCTATCTTCTTCTTTCTTTGCCCATTGTAAAAGCTGCGTCCTTCTCGTAATAGGCATAATCATTCCATATGGGAATTGATGAGAAGGCGTTACAAATACAACATTTGCATCGCTATTCTCTAAATCCGCCATACAAATTCCATCCCTATCTAAAGACAACATTTGAACCTTCTTTTCTCCCTGTTCAAAAACGACCATTTTCCTATGATAACCTGGGTTTTCAACTGCATAATTACTTCCCTTCAACAATTGAAAAAGTAGCTTCACTAATATTTGCGTTCCCGCTCCTAATACAATTTGACTAGCTGAACAACGTACACCTCTAGATTCATACAAATAGCTCGCAATTTCCTCCCTTAAGCTCAATTCTCCTTGAGGGTGTCCAAGAAAAAGCAACTCATTATTATGTGGCTGCCATACATCATTTATAAGCTTACGGTACATAGTGAACGGAAACGTATTCGTATCAACCCCTGTTTGGGTGAAATCAAATGTATAGTTCTCCTCCCGAAACGGCACTTCTTCTACTTTCACTTCGCTTCCTTCTACATAAATCATTTGTTCAATTTCACATACAAAATAACCTTTTCTCGATACCGATTCGATATAACCTTCTGCAAGTAATTGCTCGTAAGCCGCTTCTACTGTATTCTTACTCACTTGTAAATAGCTCGCCAGCTTTCTTTTCGCAGGTAATTTTGTTAAAGCCGGAATCGTTCCATCTTTAATCTCTTTTTTTATATACTCATACAATTGCACGTACAATGCTATTTTACTTTTCGTATTTAAATTAGGCGTTAATTCTAACACAATATCTGACCCCTTAATAAAACTAATATCTGATACTTTTTACAGTACCAGAAGTTATATATAATTCCTTTTATCATGTCACACATAAAAAATCAAATACCGGAGAGGAGAAACATGATAATGAACAATGGTAGACGTATCGGACTCATTATGATTATTACAGGGGCTACATTATGGGGATTATCTGGTCCAATGATTCAGTGGCTATTTCAGCATACTAATGTATCCTCAATTGATTTTTTAACAATTCGCTTGTTGCTTGCGGGAATATTTATTTTATCTTTCTTGCTTATAAAGAAACAAAAAATATTTCAAATTTGGAAACATCCTAGACATTCTATACAACTTATTATTTTCTCTATTCTCGGCATGCTTGGTGCCCAATATGCCTTTATCGAAACAGTTCATATTAGTAATGCTGTCACAGCGACATTGTTTCAATTTCTAGGTCCTGTTCTTATTACCATTTATGTCGCATTTGAACAACGAGAATTCCCTGCTTCTCTGCAACTACTCGCAATTATAACAGCACTAACAGGGACGTACTTTATTATTACAAACGGTTCAATTGAAAATATTGTTTTATCAAAAGAAGCCATTATTTTTGGTCTATTAACAGCAATTGGCTTTGCATTTTATACCCTTCATCCAGCTTCTCTTATTAAAGAATGCGGAACAACTGTAGTAATTGGCTGGGGGATGTTAATCGGTGGCATTGCCCTGCTTATTTGTAATCGCTCGTTTGAATGGAATCAGCTTTCACAAACTTTTACACCAAAAACTTTTTCTATGCTTATTCTTATCATCATAAGTGGCACCCTTTCTTTCCTTCTCTATATCGGTAGTCTGAAATATTTAGCAGCAACAGAAACAAGCATTTTATCTAGCATTGAACCACTTGTAGCTGCCATTGTTTCAATCGCTTGGCTAAATGAATCCTTTGGAGCCTATCAATTACTAGGCGGCGTATGTATCGTTCTTTCTGTTATTTTCTTAACGATGCCGCAAAAAGAACGAGAACCAACCTTTACAACTGAGCAAATATAGAAAATGTCAAAAGAGGTCGTACAAAACTTACGACCTCTTTTGACGTTTTAAAGGAATTGTCCCGCTTTCTAGCAAATACAATTACACTAACAATAAAAATTAGGAGTGTGACACCATGAAAAAAATTGGAACTATGCTACTTTTCTCCTTTCTCATCGCTGGATGCACACAAGCGCAGCCTGATTCAGAAGCACCTAAAAAAGAAGCTATCACAACGTCATCCACTCAAGTTAATGCACCTTCCTTCTTTCATCTTAGCGTTTTAAAAGATGTAAATTGGGAAGAAACACCCTCCTTCATACAAGAAAAAATACCTTTAAAAGGCATCGAAGAAAAAGTCGCAATGGCTGATAAACCTATTATCGCAAATGAACACAATGAAATGATGTGGTACTTTTTAGATCCTGAAATGCCAACTGGAAAACTATCTATTGTTGCACTAAAACAAGGATCAGTAACCCCAACACCCGTACTCTTTCAACAAGAAAATTCTAAACCAACTTGGACTACTTCAAATACAATTGATTCTACTACAACCGAACTCCCACTCACTATGTCACTACCTTCATCTGGATTATGGGTATTAAACATATATGTAAATGAAAAATATTATGAGCAATTTGTAATCACCGCTAAGTAAAGTGACAAAAATAAACCACTTTCTTACAACAATGTAATTTCTACGTCATGTACTTCGATAGTTGAAGTATCTCTCTTCTCTTATACTTAAAGTAAGAAATGAAATGAGGAGAGATGAGAGATGAAAAAAGTGATAGAAGTGATCGTAGCAGTAACTGAGGTTTTAGTAAATGGTAAACAAGTTGCAATGGAATTAAATAAATAGTGAAGAAACATAAATAATTCTACACTTCTTCATTATTTTGATTTCTTATCTCAAAAAAGCAGTGCCTTTTTAGGCACTGCTTTTTGCTATTAATAACTTGGTATTGTCGTAATTTGCGCCACGCCTGAATCAATAGCTGCCTTCGCTACCGCTTCCGCAACACTTGGAACAACTCTTTTATCTAACGGATTCGGGATTACATAATTCGTATTACGTTCTTCGTCCGTAATGATGTTAGCGATCCCATATGCTGCCGCTAATTTCATCTCTTCTGTAATATCCGTCGCGCGCACATCTAACGCACCACGGAATATCCCTGGGAACGCCAATACATTATTTACTTGATTCGCATAATCCGAGCGCCCGGTTCCTACTACAGCTGCCCCAGCCTCTAATGCATCCTCTGGGAAGATTTCTGGAATTGGATTCGCCATAGCAAACACAATTGCTTTCTCATTCATCGTTTGTACAAGTTCTTTCGTTAATACGTTAGGAGCAGATACGCCAATAAAAATATCAGCTTGATGAATCGCTTCTTTTAACGTTCCACGCACATATTCTCGATTTGTCTTTTTAGAAACTTCAATTTGTGCTTCGTTCATCCATGATTCACCTTCACAAACAATACCTTCTAAGCTAACTAACGTAATGCGCTTTGCACCAGCCTTTAATAATAATTTTCCAATTGCAATTCCTGCCGAACCCGCACCGTTAATAACAATTTTCACATTATCCATTTGTTTGCTAACAACTTTTAATGCATTAATAACAGCTGCTAAGACGACAATAGCGGTTCCATGTTGATCATCATGGAATACAGGAATATTTGTTTCTGCTTTTAATCGCTTTTCAATTTCAAAACAACGTGGTGCCGCAATATCTTCTAAGTTAATTCCTGCAAACGTAGGCTCTAAATTTTTCACAAGGGTAACGATTTCATCCACATCAGTCGTACCTAAACATAACGGAAAGGCATCTACATTCGCAAATTTCTTAAATAAGATACTCTTCCCTTCCATAACAGGCATAGCTGCTTTCGGTCCAATATTCCCTAAACCAAGTACCGCTGTTCCATCTGAGACAACTGCCACCATATTACCGCGTGCTGTATAGTCATACACTGTTTCTTCATCCGCCGCAATTGCTTTGCAAGACTCCGCTACACCTGGTGTATATGTCAGGCTTAAATCATCCGCTGAATTTACTTCTACTTTACTTGTAATTTCAATTTTCCCTACTAATTCTTTATGCAATAACAATGATCTTTCATTAATTTGATTCTCTAACATACTTATAATCTCCCCTTAATTTGACAAGCTAGCTATATGAATATAGCTAGCTTGTTTGATCATGAAAACATTTTTAATAAAATTGTCGCTGTTACAACCATTGCTGCCCCGCCTAAACGTGTTGAAATTTGCGCAAACGGCATTAATTCCATACGATTTGAAGCTGATAAAATAGCAACATCTCCAGTTCCACCTAAACCACTATGACATCCCGTTACAATTGCTGATTCAACTGGATACATTTTCATCACTTTCCCTACAAGAAAACCTGATGCTACCATTGTAAGAACAACTGATGCGCACACAACAACATATCCTACTGAAAGAACTGCTGCTACGTCTTTTAGCGGAATATATAGCAACCCTAATCCGACCATTAACGGCCAAGTTAAATTCTTTGAAATAAATTTATATAAATGGAATGCTCCTTGCTCCATTTTTGCTGGCATTAATTTAAAATATTTCACAAGTGCTGCTGAAAAAATCATAATGATTGCTCCAGGAATACCGATGAACTTAGAAGCAAATCCTCCAAAGATGAAGAACGTACACGCAATTAATAAACCTGCTCCCATTAATGAGAAGTCAATTGGTTTCTCTGTATTTTGTTCTTTTAATAACTCTGCTTGATTATCTGTTTTCACTAATACACCGTTACCACTAAGTTCCGGCTTCTTCTCACCTAAACGCTTCATATACCCTGCACTCACGATTGCAAACATATTTCCAATAATAGCCGCTGGAATAAGCTGCGATACAAACGTTGCTGATGATTCATTTAAAATATCACTATAAGCTAATGACAATGGTAAAATCCCTTCTCCGATACCACCACTCACAATGGGTACGATGATAAAGAAGAAAGTTTGCTTCATTTCAAATCCAAATAGTGAACCGACCAATAATCCTACTGCTACAGAAGCTAACGTCCCTACTACTAAGGGAATAAACATACGAACGAAACCTTGTACTAACACTTTACGGTTCATTCCTAAAATACTTCCGACTACTAAACAAGAAATATATAAATATAAAAAGTTCGATTTTTTCATTAACATAGTTGCAGCTTCCATTGAAGCTGGATTCATCCAGTTAAAGAATACAAGTAATGATGGAATAAATAACGAAAGTATTGCTGGACCACCGATATTTTTCAAAATTGGAATTCTCATCCCAATGTCGCCTAAGAAAATACCCATGATCATAATAACTGCAAATCCACCAATCATATCTGCTGGCAATTTATTATATACAGATGCCCCATAAATAATAGCAGCCAATACTACATATAACGGTAAAGGTATAACACCGATTTTTACATTCATAATTTTAGAAGCGAACGATTCTCTTTGTGCTTCATTTCCTTCAGGAAATGATACCGCTTCCACATTCTTTTGAATTCCCATATGGCACCCCCTTGTTTTCTTAATAACAATATTAAAACGCTTTCAATAGTAAAAATAGTTTTTGTAAGTTTTGTAATTGATTTTGTAATTAAAAAAAGTATAAGCGACTTATAATAAGTCGCTTATACGTAAAACTCTATTTTATTTTGGTCAATACATCTTAATTTACTCACTGGTCTTCCCACATGTTGATACACCATTTCGTTTTCTAATACTCCAATTTCAGTCAAAAACATTACATACTTTCGAATAGAAACTCTTGAAACTCCTACTAATTGTGCCATTTCGTCTGTTGTAAATGCTCGTCCATTCAACGACTCGATCTTCTGCCAAATTAATCGCATCGTTTGCTTCGTTAATCCTTTTGGAAGCTCTTGAGTGACAGTAGGCTCTCTTTTTTCTTTTTGCAAAATTAACGAATCTAATTCCGATTGACTAATTTTTTGTTGTTCTTTCATGAAAGTAAGTTTTTCTCGATATATAGTTAATGCCTTTTTAAATCGTTCAAATGTAAATGGTTTAATTAAATAATCTACTACACCATATTGTAATGCTTTTTTAATACTTCCCATATCATGTACAGCTGAAATCATCATAATATCGATTTCTTTTTCTTGGTTCCGAATATACATTAAAAGCTCAAATCCAGTTTCTTCAGGCATAAAAATATCAAGTAATACTAAATCTACTCGTGATTCCTTTAATACTTCTATCGCTTCTTTAACGGAGTTAACTGCTTGAACAAGTTCAAACCCTCCTACTTGCTCTAAATAATGCGTATTTAACATTGCTACCATCGGGTCATCTTCTACAATTAAAACTTTAATCATATTTGCCTCTCATCCCTACCTTTAGGTATTTCAATTGTTATCGTTGTGCCCTTTCCTACTAATGAATGCATATGAATTTCCCCATTTATTCTCTGTATACTTTCTTTTACAAGATACAAGCCATAACCACGGTTATCTCCCTTTGTGGAATAACCTTTCGTAAATAATGCCCCTATTTCTTCTTCTGGTATACCTTTTCCTGTATCTTGTACTGTAATAGTTAATGTATCCCCATATTGTATCTCAAGTTCAACTTGCTTCTTTTCACAATTCGTCACTGCCTCTAATGCATTATCAATTAAATTTCCGACAATCGTAATTAGTTCATGAATAATACTTTCATCATCTATTTCCGGCATGTAAGAATCTTCACTTATGATTAATTTTATATTTTTCTCTCTAGCATAGCTAAGTTTCCCAAGTAAAAAACCAGCAAATACTGGACTTTTTATTCTTTCCATAACCCCACCAATTTCATATTGATGCTCTGATACCATACCGCTTATATACTTCTGTAATTCTTCATACTGCTTCATGTGTGTAAGCCCTAATACGACATGCATTTTATTCATAAATTCATGCGATTGTGCCCGTAATGCTTCCGCATATAGTCTAATACCAGTTAATTCTTCTGCTAATTTTCTAATCTCTGTTTTATCACGAAATGTTGCAATCGCACCAACTATTTCTCCTTTTACATATAAAGGAACACGATTCGTCACAATCGTAATTCCATAAATATTTTGTTCTTCGTTTAATTGTACCTCTCCCGTTTGTAATACTTCTTTTATACGTGAATTAGGCATATACAACTCAACATCTTTACCAATAAAATCTTCTTCAAGACCACTTTTCTTAAACAATCGTTTTGCCTCATTATTTATTAAAGTTACATTGGCCTCTTTATCTACAGCAATAATACCTTCCTTTACAGATTGTAGCATCGTATTTCTTTCTTCAAGAATTTTTGCTATCCTGTGAGGTTCAAGACCAAATAAACTTTTCTTTATATGTCTAGCTAGTAATATTGCTCCTATAATTCCGACTAGTACTCCAACTCCAACTCCAATATAAATGATATGTCTACTTTCCTTAACTCTCTCTTTTACATTATCTGCTGAAATACCAACGGCCACCGCTCCAAGTTGTTCACCTGTTTCAGAAAATACAGGTACAAACACTCGCATTGAAATACCTAACGTTCCTTCTGCCAGCGATACATGTTCCTTTCCTTTCAATGCAGGCCCTTCATCTCCCCCAATAAAATGATGACCTATTTTTTGAGGATTTGGATGTGATTTTCTTATTCCATTCATGTCCATAACTACAATAAATTGAACACCTGTGTTTTTTAATATTCTATTTGTATACGTTTGGATTGCAGAAGTATCTGCTTTCCCAGTCAAACCATCGATTACAATCGAATCATTCGCCACAATGTGTGCAATTGTTCTTGCTTTCTCTGCTTGGCTATCCTCCGTCGTCCGTTCTACATTATGACTAATTAATATATCTGTCACAAGTAAAGAAAAAATTACAACTGTACAAACTAGCAATGTAATCGTTTTCCATAAATTCCATAGTCTTTTTCTTTTTTTCATCCCGTTAATGACTCCCCTAATTGCTAAATAGAAAAATAAGTAAGGTGATATTATTTTCACCTTACTTATCTGCTGTTATTATACTTTAAATTTACTAGTCATCGCTTGTAGTTCTTCGGCCATCTCAGCTAAATTTTGCGAAGCTGAACTAATTTCTTCCATTGAATTCATTTGTTCCTCTGTTGAAGCAGCAACACTTTGCATACTAGCTGTATTTTCTTCTGCAGCCGCTGCAATTTCATCAATAGCATTTGTCACTTCATTTGCATCTCCAGCAATTCTCTTCGTTGTTTCTACCATTTGATTTACTTGAGAAACAATATGTGTAGTAGAACTTAAAATTTCCGTAAAACTTACTTTCGTTTTTGTTACAACATCAAGGCCTTGTTGAACTTCTCCATTCACATTATCCATCGCCTTAACAGTATGTTCAATATCAGCCTTAATTTCTGCAATTAAATTTGCAATCTCTCCAGATGATTCTCCTGATTGCTCCGCTAATTTTCTAACCTCATCTGCTACAATAGCAAACCCTCGGCCCTGTTCACCTGCTCTTGCTGCTTCAATAGCCGCATTTAAAGCTAATAAGTTCGTTTGGGTAGCAATGTTTTGAATTGCTTCAGAAATAGCTCCTACCTGTTTTGATTTCTCATCAAGAAGTTTAATAATAGCATCTGACTCGGATACCGATCTAGAAATAGACTGCATTTGTTTTGCTGTTTGTTCAACCAATTCTTCCCCTTCTTCAGCTCTTTCTCTCGCATGTAATGAGGAGATAGAAATTGATTCCGCGCTTCCATTTACATCTTGAATTGCTGTATTTACTTGTTGTAATGTAGCCGCACCTTCTTCAACACCTTGACTTTGTGATTCAGCCCCACCTGATACTTGTTCCATTGCAATTGTAATTTGATCTGTCGCATCATTCGCTTGCTGTACGCTCGCTGTTAACTCTTCAGCCGATGCAGCGACATGTTCTGCTGAAAAACTAATTTGAGTAATCACATCTTGTAAAGAGGCAGACATTTCATTGAAGGAATCCCCTAATTTCCCTATGTCATCCTTGGAATGGATTGTAATTTTCTCTGTCAAATCTCCCTTACTAATTTTATGTGCCGAGTCAGCTATTCTTCTTAATGGTCTTGTAATAGACTTTGTAATGAAATAAATTAATACACTACCAAATACAATAGCGATAGCTATGACAATAAAAGTCTTATAAAACATTGGACTGGCAGCTTGGGTAATTTCTTCATCGAACATAACTCCAACTACTTTCCAGCCCGTTTTCTCATTTGTTGCAAAGATTAAATTCTTTTTATCATCTTGTTCTGTATAAGAAACATTTCCTTGTTTTTCTTCATAAATTGGTTTAATCCAAGGATCAGTAACTTTTGCACCTGGTTTTCTAGATGGATGACTAACAATTTGCTTATTTTGATCTAAAATAACTGCATAACCTTTTTCACCAATATTAATCATTTTGGAAATTTTTAAGATGTTATCTAAATTTAAGTTAATTCCTATAACACCTTTACCATCTTTTACTTCTTTAGCAATTGTCACTACCATATTTTTGGTAGATGCTGATTGATATGGTGCAGTAACAATGACTTTCCCTTTATTTTCATGCGCTTCTTTATACCAAGATCTATCTGTTGGATTATACCCATCAGCCATTTGGATAAATGGTTCTCTTATAAACTTTCCCGTCTGCGTTCCAATATAAATGCCTTCTACCTCTGGATGAAGTTTTATATATTGTGCTAACTTCGTTCTTACTATTTCTTCTTGCCCGTTTGGATATGTATCCTCTGTTAAGATGTCTGCAAAGTATGCTGCATCAACAAATTTCTCTTCTATATTTTGAGAAATAACAGTATTTAAAATCGAAATGTTTTCCTTTGCTTTACCTGTGATTTGTTGTTCAAAATTTGTTTTGGCAGTTTGATATGAAACACCACCGATAATAAGTCCTGGTATAGTTAAAATAAGAAAGAATGAAATGATTAATTTTTTCTTGATACTCATACATTTAACCCAGTTAAATATTTTTTGCATAATAAACCTCCTTTATGTAATGCGAATACTTGTGTAATTTTATACAATAAACATGTATAAAACAATATATAATGATAACATGTAATTTTTTCGTCAATTATGCATTTTTACATATTCAATACTTCTAAAGATTTAATCATAAAAAATAAGAGAACTTCAGCTTATATAATAAGCTGAAGTTCTCTTATTTCTTAACAAAATACACCCACAAAAACTCCTCTTATAATTCCTTACATCCCTTTCCTTACTAATTGCTTTTCACATAACTAATCGCCTGACTCCCCATTTGCATCCATGCCTCTTCAAAACGATCTCTCGGTACTTTTACATCCAAACTTTCACTGAGAGGATCTCGAATATATACAAATTCCTTATCATATCCAACAAGCACAACACAATGCTCATTATACGTAATAGAAACATCTCCGCTATTTGTTTCCCATGTAGTAAATTCATCCTCATCTAATGGTGCAAATGTTGCATTCGTAATCATAACTACCGGTTGTCCTGATTTTACACTCTTATACATTTCTTCTATACTCTTCCCTGTTAAGTCTACAGCTTTATTAGGTAAATACTTTTTTGCTAATTGAAAAAGTGGTTCATGATATACACCATATCCAGATTCAGAAAAAGTATAAATATTTCCTACAAATCCTTCATTCGGATTCCCTCTTACACCGTCATCTAAAAAATTAACCTTTTTGATTTCACTTGCCAATTGCATCTTATCTACTGAAACACCTGCGTATTGTAATAGCATCGCTAAACTTGTTACTTCACAGCCTCTATCTAGCTCTGGTAATTGCTGAATTAAAGGTACATTTGATAAGATGACCTTTTCACCATTATTACTAAACTCTGCTTCTTTTCCGCTTCGTATATGGAAGAATGTTAACTTCTCCACATACTTTGTAATTCCATTTGTATATACGTTCCATACTGCTATACCGAGTAAGGCCATACATAAATACCACTTCCATCTCCGTATCACTCTCACGCCCTTTTTAGTTCGTTAAATAAGAATAAAACGCGTCAGCATCCGTGCGAATCACCGGTACAAAATTTAGTTCTTTTCCTTTTTCAGGCTGATCTTTTTTTATTTTTTCGGCTAATTCTTGAACGTTCATATTCGTTTTATCCATATTAAGCTCATCTGCCATTTGTAATACTTTTTGCTCATTAATTTCTTTTAATACTTGATATATATCTTTACCATACAAATCAATATGATATTTTTTTGCTTCTTCCTGTACTTTTTGTTCATACACTTCTTGTGCTAACGTTTCTATCTCTTTTCCTTTTTGGGAAATACCTAACTTCCCTGCTTCCTCTCTTACTTTCGTTCCATAGATTTCTTCCTCAATGTCCTCTATTTCTTTTCCATTTGTCGAAATGCCTAATTTATCCGCTTCATTGTTAATTTTAATCGTATTAATTTGATTGATTAAATTTACAATCGTTTTATTCTCTATAGATATGCCTAGCTTTAACGCTTCTTGCTTTATTTTTGTTTCATAGATTTCTTCAGAAAGAGTTCCAACGTCTTTTCCTTCAATCGAAATTCCTAACTGTTCTGCTTCCCTTCCTACTTCCGTCTCATGGATTTCTTTTTCTAGCGTGATTTGTTCTTTCCCTTCCGTTTCAATCCCTAAATTCTCTGCCTTTTCTTCTGTATGTACCGCATGTATCTTTCCATTATTTAATTGTTCTTTGCTGCGCTGCTTGTAGTCTGTCTTTCCTTTTGATGTTTCAGAAGGAGAGGCACCGCCTAATATACTTAAACTCATTACTCCAATAGTGAATACCGTCATCATTTTCTTTTTCAAAATTAATTCCTCCCTCTTACACTTTCTTTTACATCATTCCCTATACATAATCGAAATAACGTTATGATCGATATAGTTTGCTCAAATACCTTTTTATAATTGCTTCTTCATACGGCGAACTTTCTGTATATCATACATGTTATAAATAGTTTCTTAACTTTCCCTTAAAAAAAGACGACCTTGTAAAAACAAGATCGTCTTCTCACTTATATTCTTTGATTTTTAGGAAGAATCACTTCAAAACAAGTACCCTCTTCCCATTTGCTCTCTACTAATATTTTCCCATAATGCTTGTCTACAATCCAATTCGCGATTGAAAGGCCTAATCCAGCTCCTTCTGACGCACTTCTCGCTTTATCCCCTTGATAAAAACGATTAAAGAGTTTGGGGATATC